>JAKRWB010000446.1 GCA_022353185.1 ANME-2 cluster archaeon
CGTTGCCTGAAGCGGTTAGTGTACCTGTACCTCTCAGATCAACAGAGCCAGGTCTGTGCTGCTTGAGTTCGGCAAAGATTTCCCTTAATATGGAGTTTGCTTCCCTGAGTGCCTGGTTTGTATCCCTTATCTGTACATTTGCTTCTCGTAAGAACTGGTTTGCTTCAACAGCATTGGTGAGTTGTCCCACTTCATCGAACCCTGTATGTTCGCCGAACAGTTCGTTGGCATTTTCATGGCTGGCTATTGCTTCATTAAGTGAATCATTATAGTCATCCAGCAGGCGTTCCAGTTTGGTGGTGTCCTCACCGGCTGCGTTCAACCTGTCAATTTCATCCTGGATGCGCTCTGCAATGGATTCACTGCGTTCAAGGAAAGCATCGACCCTGTTGTTCACTGTACCCATGACGAAATACCTTGATTCCATGTGGATATGCTGCCATATACCCCTGAGTTCCTTTACAATGGCCTGGAAATCTTCCATTGTTTCTGCAGATTCTACATCACCTTTCAGGTCTTCCAGATTGTTAATATATTCCTCAAAATTCTCTGATGCCAGGAAGGGGGCATATCCATTATCTTCAGCTTCTTGTGCCCGTATTATAAGTATTTCAAGATGTGTTATTGCGTAATCGATAGAACGGACCAGGTGGTTTTTCGTTGCCTGTTTAAGGGCAAGTATATTGTCCCGTGTTCTGTCGTTATTTAAGCTGTCCCTTGCATCCTGGAACTCATCCTTTGAGTCCTGGTAAGACTCTCTGGCATCTTCTAATCTGTCAGAATTTGTCTGGTATTTATCCAGAACAACCTGATACTGATCTCTTGGGGTTTCAGCATAGGCTACTGCTGGTACGAACATTCCTATTAATAGCATCAATGTGGCAAACATTGCAAACACTGAGGCTTTTCTAGATGTTTTACTTTTTTTCATTATATTTTCCTCCTTGATATTAGAAAGTCCATCAGACTTCTCTGGATGTAACATTGGTAATTGAGAATATAAGCATACTTTCGGGTATTTAGAATTTAAAGCTTTATAATTCACTTGATTACTTTATAAATCTTAATAACGGGTTTATTTTGTATTATTGTTCTAAATATTCCCTGGTTTTGTAAATGTATTGAAAATTTGACATAACTTCCCATCCATTTTATCGGTCGACTAAAGTTCAAATTCAATAATCCAATTTCCTTTGGTCAAGAAGAGATTTTCATTAATAAAATCTTGAGCATGATAATATTCCTTCACCAACCATCTGCTAATAATAATGATGACGACCGACAAATACTTATATTGTTTAGAACTAAGGTAATAATTACCTAATAACTCTGGGTAAAATAAAAAAAAGAGGGTAACAAAAATGACAATTGGTTGTGAAGAATCCAACTTGAAGTTCAAACCTTGTGCTGACTGTTCTTTTGAATATCAGCCTAAAGAATGCAGAAAATATCGGCAAAAAGGAACTTCCAAAACCGTTTACAAGTCTGCTAAATGGGATTAATGCAAAAAACGGATCAAGGCAATATGATTGAAAATGTTTTGCTGATCAGCCCGTCAATTTGTGTTTTTAAAAATCATTTTGATTTTTTAATCTATTTTTAGCATGAATAATGAATCATGCTGTTAATGTATACTTAATTCTATTCAGGCTAATCAGTGAGTCTGCATGTAGAATTTTTATTAGTATTTCTTGTCAACAATTTCACCACAGGGTTAGTTGTTACATTTGCATAATTTATAAGAGGTTTTACTACTACTGTATCATTGTTCCTGTATTTTGTCCATACCGCTAATGTCAATATTTGGACTATTTTACTTTTTGTTTATGGTAAATTAATACAACTCGGAAATTTTGAACTAATAATTATTATCCCACCTTAATATCTATCTTATGTTCAACAATGTGCATGAACGTAATGCGCGGCGGCATGACATCATAGTAGAGGATATAACTGGAATTGTCAGGATCAAATCCATCAAAATGAGGGTGTCCATCAGGGTATAATGAAAATGTAGGTCCGGCATCCGCCATATAATGCTGTACAAGTTTTTTCCCACCACATGTGAATACATCATTGTTTTTATAAGTTCCACTGCAATTGCTTTCATTGACCCAGGTCCATGAATCCTGACCTGATGTATATTTTATCGTCCCATTATTGTTCAAAAAATCAACATTAAAATTATTCTGGTCATCCTTCAGTGCCTCAACTTCCCATTTCCATGTTTCCCTTCTATGGTTATCGTAATAATTTAATTCATTTACAACACCCAATGGCCCTAAACCTCCCATTCTTTGAGCATATAAGGTAAAATATGGTTCTGCTGAAGATTCTGACGTTGTCAGTCTCATTTTCATATCACTGGTACCATTAGCTAATATCATACTAAAATTCTGTAAACCATATTCATTAGAAACATTGAATCCATAGACATCGATGGGCGTTTCAAGATCTTGCCATTGATCATTAGGCTTTGCATTCAATTTAACCCGTACCTCTTTAGTAGCACTATTGGTGGACACTTCTGCATCTGTCCTTTCCTCGATATAGTTAGCCCATCCCATGTAATAATCAGATTTGATGACCACATTTATTGTTTTGCCCACAGTTAATGGATTAGTATAGTTTAAGTCCTGATTTGGAAACAACACATTTGGCGTGTTGTTCGATACCAGGTAGATATTAATTATTCCACTACCTCCTATTGATTGGTTACCTTCTACCTTGATAATGGGCAAAGTAAGAGTTTCCCCATTATATTGGAATTCCGGGGGTGTAATGGTCACAGGGTCTCCATCTCCTGGATATTTCCTGAAAACCCCGCCACCCTCAAAGGCAATCTTGTTCTCTCCTAATTGATATTGAATAGTACCCAGTGACTGGTTATAGATCTCATAAGAATTGTTAAATTCGGTATAGGTCACAGTAATATGACTGGTGTTCTGGTCGTACACAGTAATATCACCTTTTTGGCAATACATCTGGACAAGCTGTGAGGGAGATTTCCCCAACGCTACAAGACTAGCTTTTGAATCCAGTACCGTGAATCCCTGCTCCATATTCTTCAGGTATGCATCTTCCTTTAAATCTTCTATCATGGGTATGGCCAGCATAGAAACTAAGCCTACAGATGTTACAATTATCCCTAATAACATTATATACCCAACTACTTCGGATACAGCACCTTCTGAATATATCAGCCGATTGCCCATTATCAGTATATCTCCATATCTTATCTATTAACGTCCACGTAAATGTATTTCTGTAGTAATGTTCCCACTCACCGACTGGTTCGTATGATCCACGACAATATCATCGGCGCCAAGATTATCTTCAAAGTAGCTCTTCCATCCCCTGTAAAATGTACTTTGCACGATGATTGTTGTATTTTGACCCATAGCATTAATGGAATATATGGATGAAGAATCGCTGTGTTTTACCCATATCCTTGCACTCTCTTCTCCGGCTTTAGTATATGTTCCCAACAATTTCACCAAAGGTATAGTTGTTACATTTGCATAATTTATGTGAGAATTTACTACCATTATTGTATCATTGTTCCTGTGTTTAGTCCATTCCGCTAATATCAATATTAGGACACTTTTAATTTTTGTTTATTATAAATTAATACAACTCGGAAATTTTGAACTAATAATTATTATCCCACCTTAACCTCTATCTTATGTTCAACAACGTGCATGAACGTAATGCGTGGCGGCATGACATCATAATATAAGATATAACTGGAATTGTAGGGATCAAATCCAGTAAAAAATTGGTCATCATCATCCGGGTAAAATGTAAATGTAGGTCCGACAAGCGACATGTAATGCTGTACAAGTTCTTGCCCACCACAGCTGAAATTTTTCTGTTGGTTTACATAAGTACCACCGCAATTGCTTGCATTAACCCAGGTCCATGAATCCGATTCACCTGATTCATATGTTATATTCCCAGTATCGTTCAAAAAATCAATATGAAACTCATCCCTGTCTTCATCCCACATTGCCAAACTATCCCATTTCCATCCTTCTTTATCATTGTTATCGTAATAAAATAATTCAATTGTCACACCTAAACTCTGATGACCTTCACTTCTTTGAGCATATAAGGTGAAATATGGTTCAGTTGAAGTTTCTGACGTTGTCAGTCTCATTTTCATATCACCGGAACCATTATCTAAGATGACACTGAAATTCTGCAAACCAGATTCATTGGAAACATTGAACCCAAAGACGTCGATAGGCACTTCAAAATCTTGGCTATCAGAATTAGGCTTTGCATTCAATTTAACCCGTACCTCTTTATTAACACTATTGGTGGACACTTCTGCCTCTGTCCTTTCCTTGATATAGTTAGCCCATCCCATGTAATAATCAGATTTGATGACCACACTCATTGTTTTGCCCAAAGTTAATGGATTAGTATAGTTAGAATCGAAGTCAGGATTTGGAAACAACACATTTGGCGTGTTGTTCGATACCAGGTAAATATTAACTACACCACTACCTCCTACAGACTGGTTTCCTTCTACCTTGATAATGGGTAAAGTAAGAGTTTCCCCATTATAATGGAATTCCGGAGGTGTAATGGTCACAGGGTCCCCCTCTCCTGGGTATTTCCTAAAAACCCCGCCGCCCTCAAAGGCAATCTTGTTCTCTCCTAGTTGATATTGAATAGTACCCAGCGACTCGTTATAGATTTCATAAGTTTCGTTAAAATCGGTATAAGTCACAGTTATATGACTTGTGTTCTGGTCGTACACAGTAATATCACCTTTTGGGCAATTCATCTGGACAAGCTGAGTAGGGGATTTTCCCAATGTTACAAGACTAACTTTTGAATCCAATACCGTAAATCCCTGTTCCATATTTTTCAGGTAAGCATCTTCCTTTGCATCTTCTATTATGGGTATGGCCAGCACAGAAACTAAGCCTACAGATGTTACAATTATCCCCAATAACAACATATACCCAACTACTTCGGATACAGCATTTTGCGAAAATATCAGCCGATTACTCATTATCAGTAAATCTCCATATCTATTCTATTAAAGTCCACGTAAATGTATTCTGTAGTAATGTTCCCACTCACCGTCCGGTTCGTTTGATTCACAACAATATCATCGGCGCCGAGATTATCTTCAAAGTATCTCTCCCATCCCCTGTAAAATGTACTTTGTACGGTGATTGTTGTATTATGCCCCGTAGCATTAATGAAATATATGGATGAAGAATCGCTGCGACTTGCCCGTATCCTTGCACTACCTTCTCCAGCTTTGTTATAAGTCCCCAACAATTCCACCACAGGTATGGTGGTTACATTTGCATAATTTATGTGAGGTTTTACTACCATTATTGTATCATTGTTCCTGTATTTAGTCCATATTGCACCGTTCTCGTAAGCAGTGATCTGATGATCAACGAAATACTCTACTGAACCCATTTCGAAAGTATTTATCGAGCCATTGACATCAATTTGCATATAACTGTCGTGCTGGATACTCATGGCACCCCCTATTATCTTTAACTCGGTATTCCTGACCGGAGCACGTTCATATGCTACCTCATTGATGTTTTGTCCTAACAGACCAAAACTTTCCTGCATTTCCATGAAATGTGATGTATCCATAGATTGCTGGAGGATGGGAAGTCCATTTGCATAAACCAGTCCTGAAGCAAGGATTACAACAGCAAGGGTAAGTATGAATCCTATTGCTTCTGATACTGCAGACTCCGAATTTAACAGGTTTTTCATATTATTCACCACTAGTTCATTGAAAATTTGAACTAATACTAATGTCTTTTGATGAACCATCTGAAAATTTAAACGTTAAATGAATTTGTTCACCGTCGATTAGATCTTCAAGAAATGTAAGGGTAATATACATGTATGTGGTCGTTAACATTTTAACGGGATTAACTGTCAATTCGTACGGAATTGGCTTTTCTTGGTTCAACTGT
>JAKRWB010000447.1 GCA_022353185.1 ANME-2 cluster archaeon
CAGAAATCAAGGCAGATGTAACGGAAACTATTGAAGACATTTCAGAAATCAAAGCAGATGTAACAGAAACTATAGAAGAAGTTACAGAAATCAAGGCAGATGTGACGGAAACTATTGAAGACGTTTCAGAAATCAAAGCAGATGTAACAGAAACTATAGAAGAAGTTACAGAAATCGAAGCAGAAGTCACGGAAACTGAAATAGTAGACCAGGGATTTACAAAAATAGAAGTAAGTGAAGTTACGGCTGAACCAGAACCAAAGCCTGAGACTGTTGAGACAATATCGGCTCAGTTACCTGATATCAGTATAGAAATGGTACATGCTATTTTCTCAGAACTTCAAAGTGAGGATTGGATTCGCAACATCGGATTGACAAATTATGATGGAAAACTCATAACCGCAATCGACCCCGTGACTATGAATTCAAATTTATTACATAAAATCATTGATCTGCTAAGCCTTGAAGAATGCCTGACACGAAAAGAAGGGTTCCGAAATCGAGTCACTATAGAACTATCTGACAAAGTCCTGGTAGCTATGTCCATAAATACTGACTATATAATGGTAGTATTCACAAAACCTGATGTCCAGTTTGGAATGGTACTTTATCAGCTTGACAAGACGGCTGAAAAATTAGAACAGATATTAGCATAAACTAGCAATTCCGGGAATTCCTGTGCAAAAGACGGCATCTAAAAAATACAGTGAAGACTGGGGGTCAGAGCCATCTGGACAGGATGGCTCCTAAAAAGACCCTTTTACTTTGCCAGGTTTAAGTTCTCGCGCACAATCTTAAGCGCGCAGTAATTCCCGCACATGGTGCAGGCTTCAGTGTCATCAGGCGCCCGGCTGTCCCTGATATGCCTGGCATGCTCTGGGTCAATGGCCAGAGAGTACATCTTCTCCCAGTCCAGGTCACGCCGTGCTCTGGCCATTGCCAGGTCCTGGTCACGCTTACCCAGTTTTATCATATCCCCTATATGGGCAGCTATCCTTGATGTGATGACCCCGGTCCTCACATCCTCCACATTTGGCAGCGCCAGGTGTTCGGCAGGTGTAACATAGCACAAGAAATCGCACCCTGCGGCACTTGATATGGAAGCACCGATAGCGGTCACGATGTGGTCATACCCGGGCGCTATATCAGTAACCAGCGGCCCCAGCATATAGAACGGCTTATCTCCGCTCATCCGTTTCATCAACGTCACATTAGTCTTTATCTCATCAATAGGCACATGTCCCGGACCTTCCACAATAGTCTGCACACCAGCCTCATGGGCCCTGTCAGACAATTCAGAGTTTATGACCAGTTCCTGTATCTGGGCCCGGTCGGTAGCATCATGCACTGCCCCTGCGCGCATACCGTTACCTGTGGAAAGCGTGACCTCATGTTCCTTCATTATTTCAAGCAGGTAATCGAACTCACTGTACAGTGGGTTCTCCTTCTCGTTATGTATCATCCAGGCAGTCATGAACGCGCCGCCCCTGGAACACAATCCGCCGTAGCGTCCCTGGTTCTTTAACCGCTCCACTGTGAACAGGTTTATCCCTGTATGGATAGCCATGAAGTTAGACCCGAGCTTTGCCTGGTCATCAGTGGCCTTGAAAAGTTCATCCTCCTTCATATCCACAACCGAGCCGTACTTCCTTGCCGCCTCGATAAATGCCTGGTACAGTGGCACGCAGCCCACAGACAGTGATGTGGCATCAATCACTTGTTTCCTGATATCAAGGAAGTTTCCGCCCGTGGATAGTTCCATAAGTGTATCAGCTCCGGCCGCTTCTGCCGCCTTTGCCTTTTCTATTTCAAGGCTTATATCCACAATATCAGAGGAGGTACCTATGGACGCATTGACCTTGGTAGTAAGACCTTTGCCGATGCCGCAATGTTTAATTTCCCTGTATGGAGTTACAGGAATAACTATCCGGCCTGCAGCAATTCCCCTTCGCACGAAGTCGGGTTCAACTCCTTCTGCTGCGGCTACTTCTTTCATCTCATCAGTGATGTTACCTTTATTTGCTTCTTCTATCAGACTCATATTTTACACCGAAATAATTTGGTTGGGATATAGATAGCATACTTGGTTATAATACTTATTAAAAAATTTACTTTAGTTTAAATCAAGTAAACTTGATTTAAGGCAGTTTTGGTTGAGTGGACGTGAGAGGTATATAACTGGTCAAACGTTGCGCGGGCACACCCAACCGCAGCAGAGCTGCGGGGTATTACGATTAAGATAAAAATCAACGTCGGTAGCCCAAAAAAGTGTTTGTTTTAACAAAGTAGTTTATTATGCGGCCTAAACTGGCACACTGCCAAACATTCGGGACTACAAAGCGCATTAGATATTATTTTTACACACTCCATACAAGGTAATTTAGAATAAAGTATCGACTTATAGAATAAAGAATCATGTAATACTAAATCGTACTAACATGAAGATTTACAAATTAAAATATTAGCTTCATGTCCAAAATATATACAATCGATAGGTTTATGGTTGTGTGTGCTTTACACTAAACCATATAAACCAAAATATATCTATAACAATCCATATAGAATTAACCAAAACCATGACAAATCCAATAACAATCCTGTCCAACCATATCTTCAGTCCAAAACCCAGGATAGCTGAAAGTCCATACGTCAGATTGCTGGACCTGAAATCTAAACCGTTTTATATAGTGGCTTCAATCGAAGTGGGCAATACCACCACCAAATCCATTCTTACCGCAACCAACCTGGAGGACGGCAAAACCAGCCTGGTTAACAAGACCGTGAAAATGACCCGGGACGTAAGGAGTCCCAGGCCTAATGAAGAGATATTTGGCAAGACCCTGACAGGTGTATCTTTTACTAAGGAATCAGTGGCTGAACTGGTGCGCAATACACTCATAGAATCAGTCAAGAGCGCCAACCTTGATGTCAAGGAAGACCTTCATTTTGTAGTACGCTCAACCGGTGTAGTGGCTGGATTTAATTCTCCTGATGAAGTGGGCAGCTTTATCAAAGCCCTGGCCGACGGAAGCATGATGGCGGGAGTGCCGCCAAAGAACATGATACCTGCCATGTCGATTGAGAACGTGCACAATCGTTTCAGGAAGTTCAGCCTGATTAAGAAGATAGTATTTACAGGTGCAGTGGGCGGTGTGCTTCCACCCACAGGTGCTTCCGGTCTTGAAGTGGTGGCAAATGAAATGGAAGGTGAACTAGCCACTGCAGGAATCAAGGAAGGTGCGAAATGGGCTGGAATTGATTTCAGGAATCCATGTGTATCCATTGATTTTGGTACCACACTTGATGGCCGGATCACCAATGACGACAGCCCCTATGCCAAAACCATAGGGAATTTTGCAGGTTATGCCGGCGCCATCCCTGATGCTATCATTAAGGGTACCCATCTGGTAGATGAAAACGTGGGCACTGCCCTTGACCTGTTCAAAAACAAACCGGTTGGACTGCTTACCTGGATGCGCCGGAGCAAGGCCATACAGGAATATGCGGCAAAATTGAATGAATTAATATCTATTGAAGTAGTACCAGATAATGTAAGCCGGTATGGAAGTGTACCGGTAAACCCAAAAGCAGCAAAGGAGATTGGCGTAACCCTTATCGGATGTGATGTGGGGGAAAATGGTTCTGACCTGGAAAAACTCTCAACGATAGGGGGTGAGGTCTATCAACGTTATGGTCTTTCTACCCTGTTCGCAGTGGTGGATACGGTATGTGCAGATATGGCACAACGGATGGTGAAGGTTGCAATGGACGAGAATCTGGTCACCGAAAAAAGTGCAATTGGATTTACAGGGCGGGCAGCCATTACAGGATGTAAACCCAGGTTGATACTAAACCAGATAAAAAAACTGGGCCTGTACGATTCACCAGAGCACAATGTGGTGTTCGTGGATGATGGACTGGCCAGAGGCGCTGCGGTTATGGCCAGGTGTATGAACTCACTGGGCACCCCTAAGAACCCGCTGGGTGGAAGCAGAGGGAACAGGTGTGTCCTGAAGGAACGTATGAAGTTACAGGGCGGCGGGCGTATTGATGAAAATGAGATGCAAAAACTGACTTCTAAAGGGTCAGGTATAGGACGTTCAATGTCATAGGAGAATGTATTTGATCAAATCGCAAAAAGAATATAGGGCTTTGTTATTATTGGGATGTCCTGAGGTGCCGGTGCAGACCAGCCTGGCAATTTATCTCACTGACCTGCTTGACAGGAAGGGGGCACAGGTAACTATAGCAGGTAATAATGCCGCG
>JAKRWB010000448.1 GCA_022353185.1 ANME-2 cluster archaeon
TATAAATGCTTCGATATCTATCGATTTACATGTAATTAATCGCCAGCGTGGGCGTTTATTTTTAGCGGGATAATGTCAGATAGTATGTTCAACGAGAATTGTAGTGGGGACAGTGTATTAATTTAACTGAAGTGTGGGGCTTTTCCGACAATCTCAAGTAGTGTTGATTCATAAATACAACAATAATGGGGAAGTTATCTTTGAATGTTACAGATGCAATTAAACAGCGAAGGGTGGTCCATAATTTCAGGTCCGACCCTATACCCGATGATGTGCTTTATAAGATCATAGATGCAGCAAGGTGGGCGCCCAGCCCATTCAATACCCAGCCCTGGGAGTTCATAATAATCAGGAACACGGACACACTGAAAAAACTGGCTCAATGTGCGCCCACATCTAAATGCGATGCGCCCATGGCTATTGCTGTGGTAATACTTCCTATCACTGCGAAGTACCCATTCCACCAGCAGGTGAGTGAACCCGAACATGCCGGGGCCATGGCTGTCCAGAATATTATGCTTGCTGCCTGGGAGCTGGGTGTGGGTACGGCATGGGCCACTATTGAAAAGGACAAGGTCAAGCAGATACTGAACATACCAGATGAATTTGATGTGCTGAACATCATACCCTTGGGCTATCCAATGGATGAACCGCCCATGCATGAGAAAACTGACCGACTGCCTGTTGAGGACCTTATGAATTTCGAGAAATTCACAGGATTATCTGAAGGCAGGATAATGGTATATTGAAAAGATGAACTGGTATGGAGGAAGGGTGAAAAACACCCGGAACATCGATAATGATACTTGAGGGTGGTAATTTCAGCGGTGTTACATAATAAAAAAACTCTAAATGATGCCGTAAACATTATTAAGCACGAACATAATTATATATTATAATAAATTGGAGTGATTAGAATATGGTAAGAAAAGTTTTGATTTCATTGTTGATTCTATTATTAGTGTCGATTTCTTGTGTTCCGGTGGCTTCAGCATTAACTGAAGAAGAAGCAACCCATTTTTTCAAGAATATCTATAATCCTCTTGTGGATAAATTAGTCCAGGATATTCCTCTTATTAATACTGTATTTGGCGATCAGACCATACACATAATTGTCCAAAAATCAGGGGGAGATATTGTGCTGGGAGCAGTTACTAATTCAGATGGATATATTACTGAATTAACCAGCGGTGCACCGGACAATCCAACACTTATATTAACTACGACTGAGGCTGTAGTAGAGGGAATCAGAGGCTCTGCCGACCCGGTTGAAGAAACGAAGGAAGCACTTAAAAATGGAAAAATTACTTACGAAGGAGTCGGCGTCATAGAGTCGATAGGTGTTACAATTGTTAAAGTTGTATTTTTCTTCGCAGACTTGTTTGGTATAATTTGATATTTAGAAAATCAAGATATTATCCATACAATCCTTCCTCCTTTTTGGAATTATAAACACATCCGGGGTTATAGGTAACTGGAAAGGGGCAGTACATCAAAGGTCATCTATATTGACATAATCATTTTTGCGCTCTTCGACTATTTATTTACCATGTTCCACAAGGCTGCTACGATTGTGTTCAATTATCAGTTTATCGATGACTGCGTTATAGTCATCTTCCATATGTCCAATTTTACGTAAGGCGTTACGCATGTTTATCTTTACCTGAATTCTTGTTGCAGCGCTCGTTTTATGCTTTACTATGATTGCTATTGTACGTATAGTGTGATGTAAAAAAGAGCGATTTCTTTTGACTTTTGTTCCTTTTGTTTCTTGGCACATTTATTGCAGATATGGGCTGCGTGTCCTTTGCCAGAGAATTTCTCATTTGGCAGGATATGCCTGCATACCTTACAGAAATGTCCGCGATATCGTTCGTATATACACCTTATTGCAAGAGAAACATAAAAGTATCTTGTTGCCTACTCGAAAAGTAGGCCGAGAGGGAT
>JAKRWB010000449.1 GCA_022353185.1 ANME-2 cluster archaeon
TAAGTGACTGTAACGAAATAACTTGAGTATATTTATATGTAGTGATGTCTTATATTATAGTATATGGACGAAAATACTATTAATCAAAGATACGAATTGATGAAACCGTATCTAAACGAGCGAACAAGAAGAATATTCTTGGGTGTTGAATCAATTATTCTTGGGTGGGGTGGAATTACTAAAGTTTCACATGCAACAGGTATTTCTCCTAACACAATTGCAACTGGTCGCAAAGAGTTACAGGGCATCGAACAAACTGATATCGACAGAATTCGTAAAACCGGTGGCGGTAGGAAAAAAATAATCGAAAAGGATCCAAGTATTCTGATTAATCTTGAAAGACTGATCGAACCTGTAACCCTTGGCGATCCTGAATCCCCTTTGCGCTGGACATGTAAAAGTACACGCATACTGGCTGAAGAACTTAATAATATGGGTCATGATCTGAGTCACACTCGAGTGGCGGAATTACTCCATCAATTGGACTACAGCCTGCAAGCAAACCGGAAAACCCTCGATGGAACCAGCCATCCAGATCGTAATGCTCAATTTGAATACATCAGTAAAAAAACCCACGATTTTTTACAAAATGAACAGCCTGTAATTTCAGTAGACACAAAAAAGAAGGAATTAGTAGGAAATTTCAAAAACGGTGGACGTGAATTACGGCCCAAAGGAGATCCGGAAAAGGTGTTGGTACATGATTTTAAAATACCTGAATTGGGTAAAGCAAATCCATATGGGGTCTACGATATTGCAAACAATAAAGGATGGGTGAATGTTGGTACAGATCATGACACAGCAGCGTTTGCAGTTGAAAGTATACGGCAATGGTGGTATTCGATGGGGCAGATTTCGTATCCAACCGCAAGGAAACTGTTAATTACCGCGGATAGTGGCGGAAGTAATGGTTATCGTATAAGGTTATGGAAAGTGGAATTACAAAGATTTGCAGATGAAACGGGATTAGAAATCTCAGTCACCCATTTTCCACCAGGTACAAGTAAATGGAACAAGATTGAACATCGACTTTTTTCCCATATCAGTCAAAATTGGAGGGGTAAACCACTCATAAGCCATGAGGTTATTATAAATTTGATCGCAGCGACAACTACTAAAAAAGGATTACAGGTTAAATGCCAATTGGATACGAATTCATATCCAAAAGGAATAAAAATATCTGATGAAAAGATGAAACAAATCAACATTCAACACGATGATTTCCATGGTGAATGGAATTACTCTATTAATCCGCATGGATAAAATTATT
>JAKRWB010000032.1 GCA_022353185.1 ANME-2 cluster archaeon
GTGCAGCCATCGGTTTTGGGATAAAGGATTTGTTTGCCGGTGCTCTGGGGGGACTGGTGATCATGCTGGAAAAACCCTATCGGGTGGGGGATAAGATCAAAATAGGTGAATATTATGGAGAGGTCACCGATATCGGGCTCATAGCCACGAAACTGGTAACTCCAGATGATAATCTGGTTTCTGCACCCAATTATCTCATTTTCACCCAGGCCGTAGCCAGTGCAAATGCAGGAAATACCGAGATGATGGTGGTAATTGATCTCTTTATTGATCATAATTCCGATATCGCAAAAGCTATGAAAATTTTAAAAGATGCAGTAGTAACCTCTAAATATGTTTATATTACAGGCAAGCGCCCCGTGATAATTGTAGTTAAGGAGTTTCCCTTCTATAAACGATTGCGGGCCAAAGCTTATGTGAACGACCTGAGATATGAATTCCTGTTTGAATCCGATGTGACCATGAGGACCCTGACCGAATTTGCAATGAATGGAATAGCTGCACCGGAAATGAAAATAATCGAGAACTAAAGTTCTCTCGTTCATAAAATATCTGATTCAATGGTACCCATCTCGATATGCTCCAGCCATCCGTATTATAAACCAATCAGATTCGATTTATGTAAAAATTGAGTAAAATTTGGATATGCCATTGATGAACAAATCTAACAACAAATCCTCACAACTTAATTTCATTCCCCCCTTGACCTTAGGGGTAGGTCACTACCTGCCAAGGTTGATCATACTGGGACTGGCTGTGCATCTTATCCTGCCTCAGCTTGCATCCCTGGAACAATCACTTAAGGTGATTGAATCGATGGCCATATGGGCGGTAGTTCTGGCTATTGCAGCACAACTGTTCAGTTATTTCGGTAGCGGATATCAGTTGCATTCAATTATTGCTATCGTTCATCAGCGTATATCTGTCAAATGGGGGGTTATAATAACTCTTGCTGCAGCCAGTATTGGCCTGGTGGCAGGGGGAGTATTAGGCAATACAGCGGCCACCTATCGATGGGTACGAAAAAAAGGAGTCAGTGTCGAAGGTGCTGGATTGGCAGGTACTCTACCATTGATCTTGAATAATATTACTTTGATATTTATTACAGCTATAGGTCTGGTTTATTTACTTTTCAGACGTCAACTTTCGAGCTCACAAACCATCATTTTTATTCTGATCCTGATGTTGTTACTCATATTCATCGGTGTGATAATATGGGGCGTTAGACATCGGTTACAACTTACTTCACTGGCAATCCGGATGACAGGATGGTGGGCCGGGATAAAAAAGAGACCGTACATATCAACTGATACTGAAGATACTATGGGACGCCTGTTTAAAGCCTGGGATGCGCTGTCCGATGGCGGGTGGCAGCGGCCGCTTTTTGGAGCAGGTGCAAACATCGGTTTCGATATGCTAACATTATACTTCATTTTTATTGCGGCTGGTTATCAAGTGGGTCCGGGTGTGCTGTTGGCTGGTTATGGAATGCCTTTGTTGTTGGGAAAGATGGCTTTTCTAATTCCAGGCGGGGTTGGAATTGTGGAAGGGACTATGGCTGCCCTCTATACAGGACTTGGAGTGCCGGATCCTGTGGTAGTGGTGGTAATCCTTATCTACCGACTGTTGTCATTCTGGCTCCCATCCTTATTTGGCTTTCCTCTAGCAGCCTATTTGCAGAGATAAGGGGATGAAGTTATATTTAAAATTTTTGTTACTATTCAGCCTATTAAACGCTATCACAAGCCGTCACCCCTCACTTCTACAATATCTTTATATTCATTAAATCGATATCGTAAGACATTAGCTATGAATTTTTCATAAAAAGCTACA
>JAKRWB010000450.1 GCA_022353185.1 ANME-2 cluster archaeon
TTGGGTTCATATCTTTAAACAATTGTATATGGAAGTGAAATAGATGGATAATATAAGAAAGTTTTACTTAGCTTTGGCTATCGCTGTTATAGCGTTAGTTGGTATAGCTATAGCGGTCGTACCGCCACCGCCAGCGAATCAATTGCTGGGGATACCAGACACAACGTTTGATGGGTTTACAGAACCTGAATGTAGAGAATGTCACACTGCTACCGGTACTGCTATTGGTGAAGATCCAAATCTCAATAGCCTTCCAGACAGGCATCATTGGTTAGTAGCCAGTGGTGATTATGCATGTCTGGACTGCCATCCGATAGTCACCAATCCGGACGGTACACAGAACATTACTACAACAAGGGACTGTTTGGAATGCCATTTGTCAACACCACACCACAATACAATAGATGCACAGGACAGACACTGCAGTGCATGCCACGGAAGTCTTGTTGATGACTATGATGATGGACACTACATACCAACATATCTGCCTTCATTGGTAACACCAGATACCAGCTTCATTATTCAGAATGCAACTACCGGAAAGAAGTGGGGCGGCTGCGAGGGGTGTCATGAAAATCAGACAAAACTTGCAGATGGAACACCGATTGGTCCTATAGACCTAAATTATGACATAAAAGAGAACTACGAAACCCATCATAACCTTGACACTGTAAGTACCAATTGCAACTATTGTCACGATTTTTCTGCAGCTTCCAGTATCAGACAGTGTGAGACCTGCCACGGTGTGAAATCACTGCACAATATCCAGTATGACTATACCAATACCTCAGGTACGCTGGGTTACGGCCATATTGGTGATAACTGGGACTGCAACGGATGCCATGCATTCTGGGATGCAGGAGCAGCCCCAATGGAAGGACCAATTACCCCATCCCTCGATACAGTAAGTGCAGATGGACTGGTAGCAGGTCAATCAACAGTACTCAGATTGGAAGGTTCCAACTTTGTAACCACTACTGGCAGTACTACATATACATCTGATGTCGTTGTCAACGATGGTGCAAATCCAGTTACATTGACTCCTGATTCCATAACTGGTTCAGAAATCATAGTGACAATACCACCTCTTGATGCGGGAGTATATGGATTGTATGTGGTAAAGGCTGATATGAAGAGCAAACTGGTACCAATCTTTGTTTCACCAGATGTAACCATCACTTCAGCAGTGAAAGATGGAGATAATGTGGTAATTAAGGGTGCAGGATTCGGTGAACAACTGCCTGAGCCATTTGATACACTTGTTAGTGTAACGGTACTTCACAAAGTCAATAAAAACAAAATCGTTGAACTACCTACCAACATTGTATCATGGTCACCTACCCAGATTATGGTAAATTGTCCGGAGGCAAGCTCTGAAGACGTGGCAACCTTGAACGCACTGTTCGGTTCAGCTTCGGCAGAGATCACTGTTGATAGTGATCCAACACCGACAGAAACACCAACACCAAGACCAACGAGAACACCTAAACCGCCAAAA
>JAKRWB010000451.1 GCA_022353185.1 ANME-2 cluster archaeon
CCGTCCACGGGCGCCCAGTGTATGATACGCCCGCCGCCCTTCTTAATGGTTTCAATCTCATATCCGGCAAACTCGGCCGTGCCCTCGCCAGTGATCCTGATATTATACAGCTCTTTCAACCTGAACAAATCGCCGGGTCTGGCATTCCCTACATCCTGGCTGCATACCAGCACACTCTGCTCCACCGTAATTTCCCTGTTGCCCCTGTCCACACTCGGGTGCAACGAAGGTTTCACAACAGTGGATTTTGCACCTGATATATCCAGTTTCACCGGTTCCCACACAAAGAAATACCGGTTAGCGTCAGCATCTATCAGTTTGCGGTTCTCAGCATACAGGTTATCCAGGCTCAAACTCACATCGGTCTCGCCCACACCCATGTCTATGAAGAACTTGCGCAGAGCTTCTGGCCGAATACCGCGGCGGCGCAGTGCCCGAAGCGTGGGCAGCCTGGGGTCATCCCAGCCAGAATATTCGCCAGACTCAATAGCCGCACGCAGTCCACTGGTACTGAACTTGCCGAACTCGTGCATCTTCACCCGGCCCCAGTGGGATGTGCGGGGGTAGGTCCAGCCCAGGTAATCGTAAACAAATTTCTGCCGCAGCTCGCTGTCCATCAGGTCCTTGCCCCTGATAATATGGGTCATACCCAGCACGTGGTCTTCAATTGCCCCTTCAAAATCCAGCAAAGGCCAGACCACGTACCTGTCACCCACTTCAGGGCGGGGGTGCGGTGTCTTGACCACCCGAAACGCTCCCCAGTCCCGCAACGCAGGGTCCTTGTGCATAATATCGGTCTTAATGCGCAGCACCACAGTACGCTCCTCGTACTCACCCGCCAGCATCCGCTCCCATTCACGCAGGTGGTCCCCGGGTGCCGTGTCCCTGTGAGGACATGCCTGTTTTGCATCCTTCAACTGCTTGAACTCATCCTGGGTACAGGTGCAGACATAAGCATGTCCGGCCTTGATGAGCGTTTCTGCATACTCGTAATAAATGGGCAC
Organism: ANME-2 cluster archaeon; assembly: GCA_022353185.1. Classification (GTDB taxonomy): domain Archaea; phylum Halobacteriota; class Methanosarcinia; order Methanosarcinales; family Methanocomedenaceae; genus Methanocomedens_B. The sequence goes on from JAKRWB010000451.1 coordinate 1,005, forward strand.
CCTGTCCGATGCCATGACCACTTCATCAGGGTCGGCACCCAGCCATTTGCAGTCTTCCAGGTACCAATCATAGGCTTCCAGCATAGGCCGCTTTGTCACCGGGTCGGTGTCATCGAACCTGATAATGAATTTGCCGCCGTATTTTTTCACATACTCGCTATTGACCACGATACCCCGGGTACTCCCAAGTGTGGGCGGACCGTTAGGGTTGGGCGCGAACCTCATGACCACACCGCCTTCGGCGTCCGGGAGTTCCTTCAAACCCTTGTCCGGCTCCTTGCGCTGCAAGAGTTCATCTATTAACTCGGGCGCCACTGCTTCCAGTTCAGCCTGCCACTGCTCTGGCGAGCCGCTGGCAATATCCTGTAATGCTGCGCCCAACAGGGGTGCAATTTCCTTAGCCTTCTGCCGCAGTTCGGGATGCTCCCCCATCAGTTTACCCATAACTGCACCCTGCTGCGGGGCTTTGCCGTATTTTACGGCATTCTGCAAGGCGTATTTCTTGACAAGAATTTCAATATCTGTTTCCATATGCAGTTCAAGATGTACTGGTAGCACATAATTATTTGCAAAAAATACACATCTCGGGCAATAGCATCTGCAGCCTCGCAACTTGATGGATATATTATAATAGATATATAAAATATTTATATACGTATATTTTAATATTGATAATCATCGAAAATTTTTTATATGAGTGTGATCATGATAATGAATTAATATTGAAATTCAATTCAATTTGGGGAATGTGAGGAATGTTTAAAATTCCAATTTATCTGACAATTTCTGAATTATAATTCAATTCAAGGATTTTCAGAATTTGCATTCTACTGGAGAGTAATAAGATGAAAAATAGACAGGATAAGGATGAAAATAATCGATTTATTTATAAAATAATGAAGAAGTTATCGGCGAATTTATCATATGGCAGATTAAGCATACCCCATCACTTGATATTATTGCTGATTGCGGCAACAATCGTTTTAGCGGCTACACATGGAGGAGCGGCGGAA
>JAKRWB010000452.1 GCA_022353185.1 ANME-2 cluster archaeon
TATCAACCTGAAACTACAACAGTATGGTCTTTTCCAGATAGGGGTAATTGGGCGACACATACTGGAAAATATAGGGGAAATTGGTCGCCTTATATACCAAGAAATTTAATTCTACGTTATACCGAAAAAGGAGACACTGTTTTAGATCAAATGGTTGGAAGTGGCACAACTCTTGTTGAGTGTAAACTATTGGAAAGAAACGCAATTGGTGTAGATGTTAATCCAAATGCAATTATGATATCAAAAAATAGGTTGAATTTTGAGTACGAGCCAACCAACGAGATTTATCAAAAGCCCAATATTAAAACATACGTTGGTGATGCCCGTAATTTGGATAAGATAAAATATGGAAGTGTAGATTTAATTGCTACTCATCCACCGTATGCTAACATAATACCATACAGTCACGAACTTGTAGAAGGGGATTTATCAAAAGTTCATTCTATTTCTGAATTTGCAGAAGAGATGAAAAGTGTTGCACAAGAAAGTTTTCGTGTTTTAAAACCTGGAAAAGTTTGTGCAATTTTGATTGGTGACACAAGAAAACATGCACATTATATCCCACTTTCAGTTCGTGTGTTGCAATCATTTCTGGATGCGGGATTTGTGCTCAAAGAAGATATTATCAAACTGCAATGGAAAACTTCAAGCAGTCGTGGAAAATGGGCTGGCAAAACATATAATTTCTATCTTATTGGACATGAACACTTGTATGTTTTTAGAAAACCGAATGAGGGGGAGCAATTAACAAAATTCAAAGAGAGTATAAAATGGTGGTGAGATATTTATCAACACGCTTGGAGAAAACTATATATTAAGTAAGTTACTTACTTAGTAAGCAGTGGTTTAAATGAACATGAATGAAATAGTCAATCAATTAAGAGTAATGGCATCCGAATGTGGAAATGCATCTGTATACCTTCCTCGTGAAATTGTAGAAATAATAGATGGTAAACAAGAAAATGGATGGGAGACTATTCAAGCAAACAAAGTACTACAATATTTTGCTGATATGTTAGAGGAATAAACGTGAAAACATTAAACATAACCTTTGATGATATCGAATATAATGATTTGGTAAAAATTAAAGACAAGAAAAAACTAAGTTGGCACGATTTTATTTTATTGTTGGTTGAGTGTGATGCGCAATAAATTACATAGACCATTTTTCTGTTTAACTTACTCGAGTCTGCCTAGCATCTTCACCCAGTGATTACGAAATACCCCATTTGTACCGTCAATTCACCAACCAAACCCAGCACCCCCTATCTCTGCGCCCTCTGCCTCTTTGCGGTGAGTTAACAATAGGCACATGCCACATCTTACCTGCACTTCGCCTGCCCCACGCCAATCTACACTCGCCTGCGCTGCCCCTGATGCAAATGCCCGGCTGCCCAGACACGGGGGTGCGGACCGGGTGCCCATCCCGATCCGCTCCACCCGCCCTTGTTTGTGGGGGCTGGCAGGCGCTATAGCTGGATTACTAATAGTGAATTGAGGATTTTTAGACCGCTACAAATGGGGAATTCTAGACTGCCATTGACAATTATATGCAGGTCTTGGTTCAATTCCGGGTTATGTGATTTTGACATGTGAAGGTAGTAAGATAATGAAACAAAAATAATGGGTAGTAAAGAAATTGTGTTCATTGAAAAAGATATTAAATCCCTCGAATGATCAAACTTCCATTCCCGGGTTGAACTGCAAAATTTCTAGGACGAAATGAGGAACCCGGCACCTGTGGTTTTTTAATTAAAATGGAGCCTGGTGCTGAATTGCCTTAATATGGTCATCCTTCGATAGAACAGTGCTTGGGTTTAAAATGGCAAGAAGTATGGGCCTGGTTCGTATTTTATTAATCCTTCAGCTAACGAGCACGGACCCTTTAAGGCTGGGGTGAATGGATAGATGGCTTACAGTACATAGGATTCATTTTTTTTTGTGCCACATTATTTTTCACTGTTTTGTAATTTTGAAATCAATTCGTTTCTTATTTCAATTAAATATTCAAGTTGATTATCACTTATCCCTCCACGTGGAGGATGTGAAACAACATTGCGTATATCATTTACTTGAATAAACCAAGATAACTTCTTTTTCATACTATCATTTGGTGTTGCACTAATAGTAAATTGATTCTCGAAAAGGTCAAAATTTTTATGAATAATATCCACCCAGTCTATAAAACTAAGATATTTTTCTGGATAACGATATTCTCCAGAAGATGTTGCCCTTTCCCATGCTGGATCTCTTACTTTTCTAGGAATTCCTTCATGCCACCATTGAGATATATCTTCACCATATCTTTCTCTTAATTTATCACAAACATAATTCATAATTGTTTTTTCTAATTCACTAATTATACTATATGCTTGAGGATTATTCGCAGTATCTTGACTTTTTATATATTGTTGAAGACCTTGTGGATCAAATTTATTATATACCTTATTTATTTCCCAAAGCAATGAATAAGTACAAGCTCTAAACCCTGCTTCTCCGTGTTGGTCACGATATTCTTGAATTATTTTAGCAGGTGCAGATTCTAAATAATTACAAACCGGTTCTTGATATTTCCATATATTTTCAAGAAGTTCAGAAGATGGCATATTTTTTATATCCTGATGATCTATATGCTCGAGATGATTTAAAATTGCTTTCAAAACCCGAAGAATAGCCCTAAGACCTGCATTTGTACATATATATCCTCCTTCTCCACTGCCAATTACCCATTGTGTGTTTAAATTTTCATGATTTGCAATATAATTTTTAAAGTAACCAGATATTATGTCTCGTGCTCTAACAAGTGTATTATCTAAATCATCTGCAAATAGAGGTCCTGGGCTGATTACTTTTGCTTTACGAGAAGGTACTCCACCTAAAAGTTGTCTTTTATAGATCTCATCAGAAAGAGTTGCAATTGTTATATTTCTAGTTTGAGTTCTTTTTCCATCGATTTTCATTATTCTATCTCTTATTGGTGAATTTCGATGTTCATCCAATTCTTTCACAAGACTAGAAGTTAATGCTTTAAGTTGTTCACTAGGATTATTAGAATTCCAATGAATAGTTGACCATAGATCACTCAGGAGATTTTTTGGAACTCTAACTTGCTCTCCATTAATATCTAAAAATAATTGAGCTTGAATATCTGCTTCAAGATTTTCAAAAGCAATTACTGGAAGTGTAGCTGTTTTTGCTTCTTCTAAATTAGAATATGCAAATAATCTATGTTGTCCATCGATAATCCATGCTGTCTTAAATTTATTTGGTATATACAGGGTCCCAAGAATGGCGTTATTTCCTGACATTTCAGGAAATGTGGAATCAAACCTTAAAGGTCTCTTAGTTTCTATATTTATAACAATACTTGTGGGGAAAATTCCATTTTTCTCATGAATATATTCTGCGATCTTTTTCAATCGATTCTTTTTTGCCATCCTTTGATAGGTTTTAATGGATTCTTTGTCTGATTTTGCCCTATGTGCAATATATGCAATTTTTAGTAATTTTTCAGGCTCCATGACAAACGAATAAAAATCTGCTTTCCCCATCTTTCCTTTTATGGCACTAATAGGTTCAATTAAATCAGGTATATCAATTCCAGGGAACATATCTGCTAAAAATTGATATTTCGATGAATTTCCAAAATGGTTTGTTAATTCAGAATAATATTCTATTTTTGATTCGTTAAGAATTTTTATTCCAGCGTTTTTAGCCCGTTCTAAATCATTATCACTGAGATCTATATTTTTAGTAGCAATTATCCAAACAGTTTTTATCTTTTTAATATTTTCAGGATCTCGGTAATGAGAAAAAATTGAACTTTCTAAATCATGCTTAATTGCAGTTATTTGATCAATATCTTTATCTAATGATCGCTTTGAATGGGGCTTTTCTGCAGCCTTACATTCTATAATGCATATACATTGTTCATCTTTTGCATAAACATCAATTTGCTTAGATAATTGAGTTCCAAATCTTGGTATTGAAAAATTATTATCCTTATTCATTTCATGAAATTTCATTCTATTAAAAATGGACCATACTTCATCTTCGAAACCTGGACCGATATCTTTTAGTTTCCGTAATTTAAAATTGTCCTTGCTTTTATACCCTGTTTTTTCCCATCCCTCATCAAAAAAAGGTTGAAGATCTTGTTTCACAATTTTTTTATTAACATATTTAGCATTTCTTTTTTTATAAGCAGTATCAAGATGTTCTCCCGTAACAAGTCCTTCTAAAATGACATTTTTTTCCATGAAAATACCACACCATATATATAACTAGATTAAATTATTAATAAAACTCATGACATATAAAATTTTTTATATTATTTTCCTTTGAACTGTTAAATCTCAAAGTGATGAATTTCAGCCCATGCCGCCTCTTCATCTTCACTCCACAGGGTGCCCCTCTCTGTATGCTCCGCCTGCCCTTGTGGTGAGGGGGGCTGGCAGGCGCTTTTCGATATTCTACCGATTTTTTGGTGCTAGTGATTGGGTGGCAGTGATGGGTCGTTAGATTAAGTTGTTGGTGGTGGAGTGTCGCCATGGCTGTTAAAATATAATTTTTATGTAATTCTATATGGCAAAGGACGCAAAGCCAAGGCAACCTATTCCTTTGCGTACTTTGCGGTGAGAAGACTAATGAATTTCAGCTCCCCTTCCTCCTTAAACTCTCCCGCCCCCCTCCATGCTCCACTTACCTGCGCCGCCCCTGCCAGCTTCAAACTCCAGACAAACACAGTCTAATTGCCTGGCAGGAACTGTAGATGCAGGAATATCGTCTCGGTAGAAATTGATCCAGAAGCTAATGCGGTGTATATACACCTGAAAAAAGGAAACGTGGACAATTCCGAACCTTTAGCAGACAATATTACTATCGATGTCGATAAAGAGGGAGAGACGACAGGCATAAAGATCTTACTTCCTGAAAAGGATTCAAGAACACAGGAATTCATTTACAAGGCTTTTTAAGCCGGTGCATGATCGGCGTCAGTCGTATGCACTCTTTCGATGGTCGATCCAGTTGAGATAAACTACTTTCTCTTTTTCAACAGGTGTAAATATCAGCCTATATCTTCTTGATATTCTCGTCGATTTCTTACCATGCAGCTCGCCCGAAAGCCAGCCCCCCACATGCAGAGGGTCATCCTGCAGCCTCTTGAGTTTGTTATCAAGTTCAGTAAGTGCTTCTTTATTTTTTCTGATGGCTCTAAGAGAATCAAGAAAGGTATCCGTTCTTTTGACCACCCAGATCATCGCTCACCGAGCATCTCTTCAACAGAAGATACTTCCTTAATCCGTCCCTCTTTAATGTCAAGGTCGCTTTTGCGCAGTGCTTCCATCGTTTTTGGATTACTGAGAATTTCAACTGAATCAACCAGAGCGTCTAGATCATCTCTTGTCACCATTTTTCTCTCTATTACCAGGAGCTCATGGTATACATCTTCAATTGTTATCGATTCAGGCATGTTTTTAAATTGGATGTATATCCTTATAACGATTGTCCATAAGAAATAAGGACACAATACCAAAATCCAGTTATACAGTGAATAGATCAGATGCAGATGCGACTTCAAATCCGTGTAAATCAGTGAAATCAGTGTCTTTTTATATTTTCAGACACGGATTAACACCGATTAACACAGATTTTACCTAAAGT
>JAKRWB010000453.1 GCA_022353185.1 ANME-2 cluster archaeon
AGATAATGGCTGAAAATATTAGAGATATTTATCACTTATTTAATCCTGATAAAGTCTTATTAAATGATGAATTAAAAAATTATTATGTTGAAATCGATCAAAATGAAACCAATATTCAGGATCTACAAGTTCGTCTTGAATTGGGATTGGAAACAAGAGAACCAATCAAACTTCTTTTTACAGGGCACCGTGGATCAGGAAAGACAACTACCTTAAATCGGCTTGTGTCAAATTTGGATGACAGATTTTTCATTGTACATTATAATGTTTTTGATTTGCTTGATCATAATGACATAACCTATATTGATGTCCTATTTTCCATCCTTACGAAAATACTGGAAAAAGCCGAGAAGGATGAAATCGATCTGGGTCAAACCCTATTGAAACGGGCAGATAAATGGAGCAGTTCTATCATACAATCTTCATCGATTGAAGATGACGTAGGAGGTGGGATAGGTATCAATCTTCCCCTTTATTTCCTTGAAATTATGGGTAGGATGAAAAGCGAAACAAAAACAAGGGTCGAGATCAGAAAAGAAATCGAACCTCGTGTGTCAGAACTGGTCAGTATAATTAATGATACAATTGCAGAGATTGAAAAAACTGGAGCCCAAGTTCTAATTATCATAGATAATCTGGAAAAGATCGACTATAAAAAAGCGTTACATCTCTTTTATCATCATGGAACACAATTGACCCAGCCTCTTTGCAAGATTATCTATACATTCCCCATATCCCTCAAAAGTTCTGATAGCTTCATGCAGATAAAAATTAACTTCAGCGATGTTTTCATTCATCCTAATATCAAAATCCATGAACAGGAGGGGGCCGATCATCCCTATACCAAAGGAAGAAAATTCATGGAGGAAATCGTATCAAAACGGGTTAGTTTGGATTTGTTCGAACCCGATGCCCTTGAGTATATTATCGACATGAGCGGTGGGGTAGTGAGGGAATTTATCAGAATCATCAGGGATTCAGCAGTCCGTGCTATAACAAGGAACAAGGACCTGATTGATAAGGACATTGCCGTGGAAGTAGTAAACGGTCTCAAGAACATATATCAGGCCCAATTGAGTGATGAAGATTACAAGGTGTTAATTGAAGTACACCAGACAAAAGATATAAAGAGGGATAAACAGCTAGTGGGCCTGCTACATAATCTTAGTGTACTGGAATACAAAAATGATCGATCCTGGTGTGACCTCAATCCTATTGTCCGCGCTATTCTGGATGAGAAGAACCTACTGCCAAAATAGGTGCAAATAAGGTATTTGTTATGGAATTAACATCAGACCATCTTTCCAAACTCGATGAGATGGTTACCCTCCTTTCCATTTCCGATG
>JAKRWB010000033.1 GCA_022353185.1 ANME-2 cluster archaeon
ATAAATTTCTTTGTAGGAGGGAATACCCCTACAAAGAAATGTTACTTTCGCTATCAGTAAAGCATGTGTGTGTGTAGTGGTGGTGGGGGAATTGCTGATCTGTTCAGGTATAGATGAAACGGGTTCGGATATACAACGTTAGGCGACATATCAATAAGCATTTAAAGGAGGCATAAAATGGAAAATATTCAATGCATTTTCTGCAATATAAGTAGTGGCCAAATAGTCATAGAAGAAAATGGATACACAGGTAGAAAATGTCCTAACTGTGGTTTGATATATATTTCACCACGACCAACATTTCCCGAAATTTTGAATCTATATGATCACGATCAGGCTCATATATCTGCTGAATCACATATATCAGGTGGTTTTGTCAAAAGGTTATATGGAAAACACAATCTTCGGATAATTAAGAAATTTATAAAACATGGCTCTATGCTAGAAATCGGAGCAGGAGGAGGATATTTTCTAGACGAAGCGAAAAAAGAAGGATTTGATGTATATGGTATTGAGTTTAACGGTATCCAAGCTGATTTTATAAGAGTAAAATTAGGAATACCTTGTGAAGAATCTCCTTTAGATGTTTCTCTATTTGATGGAAAGAAATTTGACATTATTTATCATTGTGATGTAATAAGTCATTTTTATGATCCGATATCAGAATTCCAAAAGATTAATGACATGTTAAAACAAAATGGAATTGTTATATTTGAGACTGGAAATTTTGGTGATGTAAAAGAAGAATATTATAGATTTGTTGCAAAATTCCAGTATCCAGACCATTTATTCTTCTTTAGTGAAAATAACTTAAAAGAATTACTTAAACTAACAGGTTTTGAATTCGTGGAAATATATAGATATTCTCTATTGCCACAATTAATGATTAACAAAATGTTAAAAAAAGTAATAAATGTCGTCAAATTCAAAGCTAAAACTAAGAAAATAGACAAAGATAGTAGAGTTTTATCTTATAATATCTATAATTCTAATATCCGTAGATTTAGCTTCAAGCAATCGATTAAAAATGCTTACAATTACTTTTTTTATCTTATACGCTATAAAATAGGATATGTAATGCCCAAAAAAGGACGACTACAAACAGTTATTGTTATTGCACGAAAGGGTAAATGATACGCTGCTTAACAGCGGATAAAAGGCTTCGTTTCACTTCGCCCAAATTCGCCTATTCGGCGAACTTCTTTTATCCGCAAACCGTTAACAAAAATCACTTTGTTGACACCGACTTTAGGTAAAATCTGTGTAAATCTGTGTCAATCCGTGTCTGGAAATATAAAAATACACAGATTTCACTGATTTACACGGATTTGTAGTCGCATCTGCATCTGAACTATTCACTGTATAACTGAATTTTGATATTGTGTCATGAAGGATTAACATCTGCATTAATAATATATCAATACATATACCATCACCATGCCTGACCTGATTATTACCAACGCCAGAATATTCCACCAGGGACGCATTATTGAAGCAGAACTGGCAGTAGAAGACGGGAAAATTGCACAAGTAGCACGGATTATCCAGATAAAAAACGTTGATAGGGTGATCGATGCAAAAAACATGCTCGTGCTGCCCGGCATTATCGATGTGCATGTTCACTTCAGGGAACCGGGTATGAGCCGGAAAGAGGACTGGTTCAGCGGGTCTTGTGCAGCTGCTGCCGGTGGTGTGACAACGGTGATAGACCATCCCAATACTATACCTCCTACGCTGGATGAAAATTCGTTTCGTGCAAAACTGGAAGTTGCTACATCCAAATCCATTGTTGATTTTGGAATTAACGGAGGAGTGAACCATAACCTGGACAACCTCGATTCCCTGTGGAAGGCAGGTGTTACTGCCTTTGGCGAGATATTCTTAGGTGAAAGCACAGGTTCCATGACCGTGGACCGTGACCAGATGACGGCTGCAATGCAACTTACCAAAAATCTTGGGGCCCTGGCCTGTGTTCATGCTGAGGACCGGGAAATACTGGAAACATACGGAAAAATCACAAAGGGAGACCTGGCACCTGAATCATATTCAAAAAGCCGGCCAAACCTGTCAGAAGCGGTAGCTGTTGCAAACACAGTGGAAGATGCCATGGCTTTCGGGGCAAGGGCACACCTGTGCCATATCAGTACCCGGGAGGCAGTAGGCATCATCCGAGGCGCCAAGTACGGGGATTACGGGGATTACGGGGAATCCGGGGGTACAATCACGGCCGAAGCGGCACCACACCACCTGTTGTTGTCAAATAAGGATTATGACAGGCTGGGCAGCCTTGCAAAAATGAATCCGCCTCTTAGAAAAAGGCGAAGTCTACAGTACCTGTGGAACGGATTGAATGACGGGACTATTGATATTGTTGCTTCGGACCATGCTCCTCATACTGAAAACGAAAAGATGACCGATATCTGGAGCGCTCCGGCAGGGGTGCCTGGTGTGGAAACCATGCTGCCGTTGATGCTGGTTGCAGTCCGGCGCAACCTGATCTCATTATCAAGGATGGTAGAGGTTATGTGTACCAATCCGGCAATGATATTTGGACTGGATACGCACAAAAAGGGGGCAATATGGAAAGGATTCGATGCTGATCTTGTAATCGTGGACACAAACATGGTCACTGAGATCGATGCTGACCGACTGCACAGTAAGGCAGGGTGGACGCCGTATGAGGGAATGGAAGGCATATTCCCTGTTATGACCATTTCGAGGGGTGAAGTTATCTGGGAAGATGATATACATGCGAAGAAAGGTCGGGGAAACTTCCTGCCCGGTGCAGGATTTGAAGAAAAGCCTGAAGAGGAGTCTCCTGCATTTTCCAATATTGATGAAAAATAAGAACATTCGGTGTAATGATGAGTGGGATAATTTCAAATATTCACAAAAAAGCATTGGACAATCATGCCAGGATCGCACTGGGAATAGGTAGTGTGACACCAAAACTCCTGCAGAGTGCGGCTCTGGCAAAGGAGTTTGCTGATGTGGTACTGGTGGGCGACAGTAAGATGATTGACGATATTGGCACCCATCTTGAGGTCATCCATTCAGATGAACCGGCCAGGACCATAGTCGAGCTGCTGGCTTCAGGTGATATAGATGGTGCTGTCAGGGGTACATTATCAGCCACGTCCACACTTGCGTATCTTAAAGATGTTCTGGAAATGAAAAATCTTTTCAGAATCGCATTATTGGAAACCCCTGGTGGAATTCCTCTGTTCCTGGCTCCGGTGGGTATAGATGAAGGTAGTACCCGTGAACAAAAATTGGAGTTCATAAAAAGAGGGGTAGAACATATCCGCAGGTTTGGCATTGAACCGAAAGTCGGTATTTTGTCAGGGGGACGATTTGAGGACAGGGGGCGTGACACTTACGTGGATAAGACATTGGATGATGCCGAATATGTTACAAAGGTGGCAGGAGAGGAAGGATATGATATCAAGCATTATGGTATCCTGATCGAGGATGCCGTCGGAGAGGCCGATTTTATCCTGGCCCCGGACGGCATCTCAGGAAACCTGGTATTCAGGACACTGGTACTGGTGGCTGGAGGATACGGGTATGGAGCACCTGTTTTGATGGATAAGGTTTTTGTGGATACCAGCAGGGTGGGTGGACATTATACCAAGGCTATTATGATGGCTTCGGCTCTGGCAGGGAAGAAAGAGTAATTCTCATTGATATTTCCTGATAATAAAGAAGGTAATATGGGGTGAATACCCCCTACATATCGATTTCAATTTTTATATTTATCCTTTACTTCTAATGGGACGTGGTATTCCAGTGGCAATTGTAGCACTGGTCAATATATATAGTTCAGAAATTGCCGTATTTCATAGCACATGAAACTATTATATTAAAAAAGTATATCAACAATAAGCATTCAAATCATATCTCAATCGAACCAATTAACTTTTGAGTGAACAACAATGTCAAATGACACCATCGCACAGGAATGGCCGCCGGTCAGGGGAGATTACACCATAGTAAACCCTGAATCCCGTATATCTGTGGTCACCCTTGCAAGCGACATGGACCCACTGCCTGATGCCTGTATAATGGGAAGCTGCAAAACCGAGAATCTTGGTATAGAGAAAATTATAGCAAATACCATCTCCAATTCAAATATCAGGTATATCCTGGTGTGCGGTCAGGAATCAAAAGGACATCTGTCAGGAAATACACTCCTGGCAATACACAACAATGGCATAGACGAAAAGGGTAGGATTGTTGGCTCAAACGGCGCCATCCCATTTATTGAGAACATCCCCCTCGATGCCATTGAACATTTCAGGGCGCAGGTTGAATTCATTGACAGGCGGGGACTGGTTGAAACTGGTGAGATACAGGCAATAATCGAGGAATATAAGTCAAAAGGTGAACCTTTCCCACACCCACCAATGGTAGTTCAATCAGCTAAAAAGAAAAAACGGGTCGAGCGCGAGATAAAAGGCGCAGACGTAATGATAAACAACGATATCCTGATGGATACCACATCAGGAGTAGTGTTCGTCCAGACATAACTTGAAATTTACAGGATCGATAACAATGTTCGTATTCAAAAAAGAACAGCAGATCATCAATATCGCCAATGTCAAGGTCGGAGGCCAACCGGGGCAGTTACCTACTGTACTGGCAGGCACCATCTTCTACAATAAACACAGTATAGTCTCAGACCCGGGTGCAGGCATATTTGACAAAACGGCTGCAGAATCACTTATCAACACGCAGCAGGCCCTATCTGATGAGACCGGCAACCCGCACATGATACACATATATGCCGAAACCCCTCAAGCGGCCGAACGCTATCTAGACTTTGTGAGTGCAACAACCGATGCACCCTTCCTCCTCGACTCCACTGATTCCACTGTGCGGGCGGCAGCCGCGAACTACGTTACTGAAGTGGGGCTGGCTGACAAGACCATCTACAACAGCCTGAACATGTCCGTCACAGATTATGAAGTCGAAGCACTGACCAATTCAGATATTGACGCCGCCATCATCCTGGGGTTCAATGCAATGGATTCCAGCCACGACGGGAGGATGGAACTCCTTGAAAATGGTGGCAGTGTACTACCCCACGGGCTATTGGAAATTGCTGATGAATGCGGCATAACTAAAAAGTTAATAGATCCAAGTATCACTCCCATGGGCAACGGTGCAGGTGTAGCACTTAGAATGTGCATCAGTGCCAAAGCAAAATGGGGCTATCCTGTGGGTTCAGGTATCCATAATGCACCATCAGCCTGGAACTGGCTACGTGATAAAGGTAAAGAAGACAAGCTCATCTACCGGATATGTGACATCGCATCCACATGTCTGCAACAGATGGCTGCTGGTGATTTCATACTCTTCGGGCCTATCGAAAATGCAAAGTACACATTTCCGGTTGCAGCAATGGCAGACATCATGATATCTGAAAGTGTGGCCGACCTGGACGTTGAACCAGTGGAAAGTCATCCGATGTGGAAACTGGTCTAAAGCAAGTTTTTATATTACTTCAGATTAGTATCGACAGCCATAAATTACTAATGATACATTATCTATCAAGAAAGCAATCTGCTGTTATAGTTGATTTTATCGGATGGTACAAATTGTGAAAAAACTGGGTTTTTTTAAGCGCAGGAAGTTCAAACATATATTGAACACTTCTAAGAGTGGACTGACAATACTTCTCAAGCCAGACCCCAATGTTGACTCACTCGCCAGTGCTTATGCATTGATAAAAATCGCTGAATATTTTCATATTAATGCCAAATGTTATTTTATCGGTACAGCTCACCACAAAGGACTGTTAAATATAATGGGACACAATATTAAACATCTCCCTGATGTTATTACTGATGAGCTTTCCAGGACTGTGGCACTGGTCGGTGTAGTACCCAGCGAACTACCCGAAGAACTAAGCGTTATCATGGATAAGCCCGATTTAATAATCTCCCATTCCAAAGTGGCAACAAAAGATATACAATGCAGGTACAAGGATATTCGTGAAAACATAGAGATCACCTCCACCCTCATGGTCCAGTATATGCGACGCCTGAAGGTACCCATGGACAGTACTGTCGCCACTGTGCTTATGTTTGCCATCAGGGACAGTACCCGGACATTCCTGACTAATGTGAACCTCAATGGCCTTGAAGCCTACCACTATGTACTGGGATACATGGACAATGACCTGCTCCTAAAACTTGAAACCCCGGCTGTAAAACCTGAAACGTTCAGTGACCTGGCAAATGCTATCAATAACAAGCACATTAAAGGTGCATATCTTTTGACCAATACCGGTTATGTGAAAGACCCAAGCACTCTTTCAAAAGTCGTTAAATATATGCTGGACCTGGAGGGTATATCCACTGCGCTTGTTTTTGCAGTTAATACTTCCAACATATACGTGTATGCCAATTCTAATAATATTGAAATTAACATGAAACAGATTTTCAAGAAAGCTTTCGGTCATTGCGGGAATATTTTAGGCGGTTCCTCTTACGCTTCCATCACCATACCACTAGGTGTGTTCTGTGCAATCACAAAAGGGAAAAATTGCGACGACAGCAAACAATTGATGCTTGAAACCATCAGCAACTCAATTTACAATCGGTTTCTGAATACTATTGAAGAAGGAGAAAGTAAACTGGAAAGAAACTGATAGGTCTGCAATCAAATGGCGAGTTAAACACTAAATTGAGGATTCACAGAACCTAATACCCGTCCCCGGCTGCACTGTACACAAACACCTCTGTTTACATCAAAACAATTGCTGCAAACAAGACGGCCGCATAACTGACACGTATACATTGTGCCAGCGGTCTGGCATATACTACATATCCCATTTAATTCCAAGAATACACCTCACTTGGAAATCACTGAATTAAATCATATAAAGCATATCACGATGCCTGATATGGTATGTAAAACTCTTCGACGACCCATTCGCGCAGCTCCTCCTCCCACTGTTTGTCCATATTCTTCTTGAGAGGCGCTAAAGCCAATTTATTGTCGTTGTGTTCTTCAATATTATAATCCATAAATATGTTACACCTTAATTATCATTTAACTGCGTTAATTAATATGATTTATTCTATTTAAATACTTATCGATTCGGGCAACGGCACAAAAAAGCAAGACCACTACTGCTTACCACTTAAATGTTTATTAATCTGGATTAAATAGTGCATTTATGTTTCTTTTTTAGCCTCTACCTTTGAAGCAAGTTCATTCAAATCCTTTAGCATCGCATCGAGGTCAATGCCGTGCATCGTGGCACCTTCGGCCAAACTCTCGAACGAAGCTGCATGACAACCCACACAACCCAGCCCGTACTGGAAGAATATTCCAATGGCCTGCGGATACTTAGCTACTATCTCTTCAATTTTCATGTCAGCTGTAATCATATTGTTCTCAGACATATTTTGAGCACCTGGTCTGTCATTAATACCTGCTTGTACATAAAATTGATTGAAAAACCTGACTTATCAGTAAAACTTAATAATCATCCTGCTATCTATCCAGATGCTCAACCCTGCATCACTATTACACAGGAAATAATCTTATGAATATCACTAACATCGCTGTTCTTGTCTCTGGCCGGGGCTCAAACCTGCAGTCCATAATCGACAATATTGAAAACGGCACTATCCCCCATGCATATGTAAAAGTGGTTATCAGTGATGTGGACGGCACCTATGCACTGGAGCGAGCACAACATCACGGTATTAAAGCTGTCTTTGTAGACCCAAATAAATACGAAAACAAACCAGGTTTTGAAAACGAGATATTGCGCATTATTGCACAGCATGATGTCGGACTGGTCCTATTGGCAGGTTATATGCGAGTGGTGGGTCCGACCCTGCTAACACCATATAAAGGCAGGATGATAAATATCCACCCTGCACTGTTGCCTTCGTTCCCCGGACTGCATGGTCAGCAGCAGGCCTTCGACCATGGAGTAAAGGTGAGCGGGTGTACGGTCCATTTCGTGGATGAGGGCGTGGATACCGGCCCCATAATTATCCAGCGTTGTGTACCAGTGCTTGAAGATGATACGGCAGATGTGCTGGCAGACAGGATTCTGGAGCAGGAACACAGGATATTCCCGGAAGCTGTCAGATTATTCGTCCAGGGTAAACTTACCATTGACGGACGAAAAGTAAGAATTACTGATTGAATTTACATTAATAACGTTAACATAAAAGACACCATATTTAGAAGAGGAGAATAATTCCATATGTCATATATCTCAGAAATAGACCCCCAACTTGCCCAGGCCCTGACAAACGAACAGGAGAGGCAGGATTACAAGCTTAACCTGATTGCTTCAGAAAACTATGCCAGCAAGGCTGTCATGGAAGCCCAGGGTAGTATTATGACAAACAAGTATGCTGAAGGGTATCCGGGTAAGCGGTACTACGGTGGGTGCGAGTTTGTTGACGTGGCAGAGAACCTGGCAATAGAGCGGGCAAAGGACCTGTTCGGTGCCGAGCATGTGAACGTCCAGCCACATTCGGGTTCAGGCGCCAACATGGCAGTGTATTTTTCAGTACTAAAACCCGGCGACACTATCCTGAGCATGGACCTCTCCCATGGCGGCCATCTGTCCCACGGCAGCCCTGTGAACTTTTGCGGTCAGCTGTACAATATAGTACCCTACGGTGTAAGCCGGGAAACCATGATCATTGACCATGATGAACTGATGCAGATGGCAAAGGAACACAAACCCAAAATGATAGTGGTAGGTGCCAGTGCATACCCAAGGGAAATTGACTTTGCCGCTTTCAGGGACATAGCCGATGAAGTGGGGGCCTACCTGCTGGCAGATATTGCACACATTGCAGGCCTCATAGTGGGTGGTGTACACCATGATCCAATCCCCCATGCTGATTTCGTGACCACGACCACCCACAAGACCCTGCGTGGTCCAAGAGGCGGCATGATACTGTGCAGGGAAGAGTATGCAAAAGGCATTGACAGGACCGTATTTCCGGGAACCCAGGGCGGGCCGCTCATGCACATAATTGCAGCTAAGGCTGTGGCTTTCAAGGAAGCACAGGCTCCTGAATTCAAAGAATACCAGGCACAGATAGTAGCCAATGCAAAGAAACTGGCCTCTTACCTGATGAGGATGGGACACGATATCGTTTCTGAAGGTACTGATAACCACTTAATGCTGGTGGATTTGACAAAACTCGATATTACGGGCAAAGACGGTGAAGCTGTACTTAGTAAGGCCGGTATCATAGCCAATAAGAACACCATACCCTTTGAGAAACGCAGTCCCTTTATCACCAGCGGTGTCAGGCTGGGTACGCCCGCCATCACCACCAGGGGAATGAAAGAACCACAGATGCAGATCATTGCAGAGAATATCGATATCGCACTCAAGCACATAAACGATGACAATAAACTCAATGAAGTAAAAGCCAACATGAAGGAACTGTGCGCACAATTCCCAATCAACGTATGAGGTAATTATGGAATCCGGCAATAAGCTCATAGACGGCCGTGCTCTTGCAAAGAAGATCGAGCAGGAAGTTGCAGATGGTGTAGCCCGGCTCAAAGAAAAGAAGGGCATCACTCCGGGTCTGTCTACCATACTTGTGGGCGACAACGAAGCTTCAAAGATGTATGTGAGGCTCAAACACAAAGCATGTGAGCGTGCCGGAATCAATGCAGAGGACCATAC
>JAKRWB010000454.1 GCA_022353185.1 ANME-2 cluster archaeon
TGTCGCTTATAAACACTTCCTGCCCTTGAGGGAGTTTTAATTTTGGCAGGTCATCATAGTCTTTGTATACTTTCATCGATACCTTAATTGGAAGTGGAAGGATAAAATAGTTGTTGTTATGTAATTTTAAAATATAAATACCATGTTTATAAAAATACATGGAAAAAAAGAAAAGTGGCGGGTAATTAAAACCCACCAAGTCCATCAAGTCCAATTGCTGCAATAGCTGCAAATGTTAATGCTTCCTGATAGCCCCCTTCTGTCGGCATTTCTGAATAAAATCCTTATGAGTTTGAAAAAACCAATTGTCATATTCTCACAAGTATTTTATAGTTGAAAATAAAAGAATGGTAATTAAAAACATGAGAGGTTATAATATGGAAATAGGTACGGATAAAGTATATTGTTTTAGCTGCGGAGAAATGATTAAAGCTGAAGCTGAAATATGCCCCAAATGTGGTGTTAGACAAAAAACTAATCCATTAATTCAAATGAAAAATCCAGGAATAGCAGCTATAGCATCATTCTTTTTTGCAGGGCTTGGGCAAATATACAACGGTGAGATTGGAAAAGGTCTTCTTCTAATTATTGTGCAAACAGTAAATGTGTTTTTAATGTTTGTTATTATCGGATTTTTTACTTACCCAATTGTTTGGATTTACGGAATATATGATGCTTACACGACTGCAGAAAAAATTAATGTAGAGATGATTCGATAAATTAAAGTGCCCTAACTCAATCCATGTGAGATTCGAAAAAAAAGAAACGTGGCAGGTAATTAAAACCCACCAAATGCACCAATTCCCATTGCTGCGATAGCTGCAATTATTACAGCCATCAAGAGTGTTATTATTACAGCCAGGATTATTAACGGCAATAATACCGCAATAGCAGATTTTACTGTGGTTAGATTGTGGACGTGTTTGCCGCCCACTATATTTAACCAAATTCCATACAAACTAACAATCCATCCGACAACAGGTATCCATGCGAAGACCTGGGCAGCACTTGAATATGACAATATCCTTACGGTACCTTCATAATCGCCTGAGCCGCCAAAGATCTTGAAGAATATGTACAATATGATTCCACCAATGAACAGTCCGATAATACCGATAATCACTACACCAATTAATGAGATCACTATCGAAGTGGCGCTAGCACCGCTTAGAATAACAGCAATAATCCCTGATAACAGTCCAAGGATGGCAAAATTGATAGCTGCAAATGTTAGTGGTTCTTGAAAACCCCCACTTTTCGGCATTTCCGAATAAAATCCTTCCGGGTTAGTAAGAACTTTTTTTAATGTCTCTACATAATCATCCATCTATATTTCCTCCATTCAGTACAATAAGAGGTATCCCCTCTTACAATAGAAATACAATCATTTATTGATTGTAATAAAAAATTTATATTGTCCATGGTATTTATAGTTATGTGCATTCATATTGATTTATCATTAAAAATGCGGTCGTGTCCCCGATTAATTGACCATGTTTAAATAGTTTAAATGTAATCCCCTCTTTTGAGGGATATGAATGGATTCAG
>JAKRWB010000455.1 GCA_022353185.1 ANME-2 cluster archaeon
TGGATTTTTTTAAACTGTCAAATAGTTTTTCCTGACAAAATAGAAGACATTTTCATTAAAAATTAATGGAATCTGTCAAACTTGGGATGAATCATACAAGCGTTTTTACAATATTCTCAATCATAATCTTCATAACAGTATCCGGCGGTTGCGTAGAATCATCTCACACTTCATCCAACTTTCCACCAGATGCAACACCACATCCATCGCCCACACCCACCCCTCCAGATAATTTTGATACTGGTGGCAATCAATCCAATAATGAAACACTACGGATCGGTGCGTTCAATATACAAATATTCGGAGTAAGTAAAGCATCCAAGCCTGAAGTAATGGATGTCCTTGCTTACATCATCCGCACCTATGATATAATCGCAATCCAGGAAATCAGAGACGCTTCACAGATCGCACTACCTTCTCTTGTCAATCTCGTTAATACTGACGGCTCGCAGTATGATTATGTCGTAAGTGAACGGTTGGGCCGCACTACCAGCAAGGAGCAATATGCATATATTTACAACACACAGACCATACAACTCACTTCTATACCCCAGACATACCCTGGAACCTGATTGTACTGACCCCTTCCACAGAGAGCCTTATATCGCATCTTTCAGGGCGTCGAATGGCAACTTTGATGCCACATTTATCACCATTCACACCGACCCCGATGAAGCAACCGCAGAAATTAATGGGCTTGATGCGGTGGTTAATTATGCCCAGGGCACGTATCCCGATGAACAGGACTTTATTGTAATGGGCGATTTAAATGCTGACGGGTCATATTTCGATGAATATGGTACTTCTATGATTAGAGGCAGTGAGTACTATTGGGTCATAGGTGGTGGTGTGGACACTACTACAAAATCCACAGACTACACGTATGACAGGATTATAATTACAGATTCAGCAGTTCGTGTTTTATCTGGGGATTTGGGAGTGTTCTGGTATGATTTAGAGTATGGATTGAGTGAGGATGAAACAGTGGCGATATCAGACCATTATCCGGTTTATGTTGATATTTAGTGTGGGAAGGATATGGATTGAGTCACGGTATGCCCCGTACAAAGTATGAGGTTATTACTAATAAAGTATATATCGAAAGTTTTAAATATGATGACTGTGTACTGAAAACTGGCATTTGCCAAACATGAAACCCACAAACCTTTTGAAACCCAATTAAGGTTTTCCCTTCAGGGATTTTTCCCATATAAATAATAATCGAGGGTGAAAACTATGAATGAAAAAATATTAGGTTTCTGCACTTTCCATGATAGAGTAATCGATGAATTCAACTGCAAGGTTCATGAAGATGATTCATCATGCGAAGACTGCCAGCACCTATTCACAGACTTTAAGAATCCATTAAGCGTAAAAGAGTATGCTATAATTGAAATGATAAGTGAATCGACTGTCAGAAAACGTATTAAAGATGGCAAAATTAATGCAACGAAAATATTTGTTGAACAGGGCAATCACCCGAAATACGGATACGAAAAGTACCTGATTGAAGGAGGGGAGTTGTCTTAACTCCCATTGTCTGTAATCATCGGTATGCTTCGTTCAAATTGTAACGAAGCCTGTATAGCGTATTCTGGATTTCGTGACATCAAGATGCACCCAGAAACAACCTCACTATTAGAAGTTGGGGTACAATCTGGGCGCACATAGTTAAAATGAGTTGAATGA
>JAKRWB010000456.1 GCA_022353185.1 ANME-2 cluster archaeon
ACCGTAACTCCTCATCCTTTAACCCATAGGAATTCACTTGATTATTTCACTTTTTTGAATAATATTGGCTAAAGTATCCACACCATTCGATTTTTCTTTACACTTTGATTCGATGATTACTTCCAACACGCAATAATTTTTTAGTATCGCCTTAGTTTCAGACAAAAGGTTATATGCAATTACTACTGTATAACCCATATATAGTAACCCATAGGTGCAACCCATGTCAACCATACCAAAGAAAGTCTCAGATGCCTTTGAAGAACTCAAGAAAAAGTACGACATTTATCTCGAACTGAAAACGATAAACAATCATTTCTACATTTATCATGCAACCAGTGAATGGGATGCAGAAAAGAAAAAAATCCGTAAGATCACCGAATATCTTGGAAAAATTACCATTGACGGACAATTCAGAGAAAAGGGTCAACGAAAACGCCAAAAGCAATCATACAGAGAAATTTTTGAATATGGGAACGTCGCTCTAGCTCACTCTTTAATTGAAGATGTTGAAAAAATCCTTCTTGAAATCACCCCATATGCTCAGGATATAATTGCTATGGCTATCTTAAAAGCAATCGATCCAAAACCGTTGAGGCTCCTACCATCCCAGTGGTCAAAGATGTATCTTTCACGTGAAATGGAAGTAAATCTTTCCCCAAATTCCACTTCCGCCCTTCTTCGACATATTGGCACTAATGTATCCGATTGGTATGACCTTTTTTCCAAATTTATACAAACTGATGAAATTGTTCTTTACGACCTTACAGCAATCTTCACATATTCCGAAAACATAAAACTGGCTGAAAAAGGATACAATGCCCATCACAAATTTCTTGAACAACTTGGCGTAATTATGGCCTTTTCAAAATCGGAAACCATGCCGGTTGGTGTAGAGGTGTTCCATGGCTCGATAAAGGATATCAAGACCATAAGAGACTTTGTGAAGCGATTACCTGCAAGAGATTTTGGTTTTATTTTTGGTCGAGGTTTTTCATCCTATAAACTTCTTGATGATTTACGTGATGAACATATCAGCTATATTGTTCCCCTCAAGAAAGATTCGAAATATCTTGATATTGAAAACATTCCATGGGACAAACTCTTCCTCTATCGAAAAAGACCTATCAGAAGTGCAAAAATCGATAACCCACACGGGACACTTTTCTGTTTTGAAGATCCCCGTTTGAAGGGTGAACAAGAAAGTGCGTTATTGAAAAAAGTCATTGAAGGAACTTTGAGTCTGGAGAAATATGAGATTATGAAGAAAAGAGCTGGGCTTATTGGGATAATTTCAAATCTTAATGAAAAATCGACTCTTGAGATTTTTGAACTTTATAAAGGGCGGGAAGAGGTGGAACTGGCATTTGATTCTATGAAAAATGAACTTGATGCTGATAAGACATATCTACAAACCGATGAGGGGGTGAGGGGATTTTTCTTTGTGATATTCCTTGCTTTGAGAATATATTTTGGAGTCATTAAACGATTAAGAGAAAGGAAAGTGAATCAGAAGATCTCAGTAGAGGAAGTATTTTATGAACTTTCAAAGATACAAAAGATTGTGGAAAAAGGAGGTAGAAATTATTTTGCGAAGGCACCTAAAAGAGCAGAAGACATGCAGGTATTATTTGCAGATTTGATACCTATGGGTTAAATTTTGCGGAGTTACGGTAATAACAGGGATAATTACAGCAAATGTACTGTTCGGTGTCTCAATGTTGAGGTGTTTTGGAACTAATTAATTCAATTTGTGCTAAATTTTGGTTTAACAAAGTGTTTATAAGATGAAAAAATGATTTAATTACTGTATAAATATTGCATCAAAAGGGTGAGATAGCATGAACAAATATTTCCAAATCCTGATACTTATAGTGATAACTTCCTTTACTTTTGGATGCACCGGCCAGCCGCCCGGTGAATCGCTGGATATCAAAGGTTCGGACACTCTTGTCCAGCTAGTTGCAGATATGGCCCAAACCTATATGGAAAATGACCCGGAGGCTGATGTAATAGTCACCGGCGGTGGCTCCGGTACAGGTATTGCTGCCCTGATAAACGGTGAGGTCGATATTGCCATCTCATCCCGCTCAATAACAGCCAGAGAAATAGAGAGCGCCAGGAAGAAGGGTATTGAGCCCTGGGAATTCATTATTGCCAGGGACGGACTTGCCGTGATTGTGAATCCGGACAATCAGCTCAAAAACCTCACACTGGATCAGATAGGGGCCATCTACAGGGGTGAGATCACAAACTGGAACCAGATAGGTGGTGCTGACCAGGAGATAACACTGTACGGCAGGCAGAGCACCTCAGGCACCTACGAATTCTTCCTGGAGCACGTGGTCAACTGGCAGCAGACACGGAAAAATGACTATTCTCCCAAAATGCGCAATATGGAAGGTAACAAAGCAATTGCAGATGCAGTTACCGCTGATTCCTCAGGTATAGGATATGTGGGGATTGGGTATGTTACTGAGAAAATACATGTCATTAATGTAGCCAGGGACACCTCGTCAGAATATATTTCCCCGCTGGATGAGGACAATATCGAGAACGACCTGTACCCCATAACCAGACCCCTGTACCAGTATACCAGCGGCAAACCTGATAAGGACAG
>JAKRWB010000457.1 GCA_022353185.1 ANME-2 cluster archaeon
GTTCGTTTCAGTTCGTTCGAGTTCGGTGTTTAAACCGTATCTGTGCGCCATCATCTGCTATTCCCTTCCATCATTTAAAAAAATAGTAAACAAACTTGGCGTATTCATCCATAACAGCATGTATCTTCCTTCCATCTGTCCACCATTGTACCGGTTTGAACCAGCTGTTCTCAACAGGGCTGTACATAAGGGTAATATCATCATTCTTAAAAACTCTGCCAAACAGCCATGCTGCCCTTCGCATATGATAAGGAGAGCTTACCACGATCGCAGAAGTGAAATTATTTTGCAGCATAATATCCCGTGCAAATAAAGCATCCTCATAAGTGGTAGTACTTGTATCTGCCAGGAAAATGTCCTCAGGTAAAACGCCCAGTTCAATTGCTTCTTTCTTTTGTAATTCAGCCAGTGTGGTGTTTACGTATGGGATGTTGACGGGACCGCCTGTCACAATGATGTTATCAGAATAATTTTCATTATAAAGTTCAACTCCATATGATACCCTCTCACTATCTCCGCCGAGAATGATTATAACATCCGAATGCTGCAAATTTGTTTGCACGCTTAGCAAAGTTGCAATACCTGGCAGCAGATAAAAGTAAATAGAAAAAGTCATAATGGAAATCAAAATAACAATAAGTGCAACAGTTGATATTATCCGCTTCCGGTTATTTGTATTTATAAATTCCATATTATTCATTTTTCCATAATTGGACACTAAATCATTTCCCTGTTATTTTCAAGACACTAATTCAACCTTAGATCTGCGTCTTTTATTTATTTTCTACACCGCTGCAACCATAAATCTGCGTAAATCAGCGTTAATCTGCGTCTAATATAATTGTTGAAATTACTAAATTTTGCTATTGTACCATGAGCTAATCATTTATATTATTCCCCTAAACCCATTGCCATTATCCGTCTGATCCTCTCCCCTGCCTTCCCATCCCAAAATGGATTCTCCCATGTTCGTTCCCTTTCGATCATGTTCCTGGCACATTCCACAATCCTCTCAGGTTCTGTTCCCTAAAGCACACTAGCACCAACCTCAATAGTCTCCGGTCTGGTTCCAGGAATAATTGCAAGACTCACAGTTTTTTCATCTCATTCCTTTTTCAGTTCACAGATCATCCTCGACATCGAATGAAGTATGATTCCCGTAAACGCCATAAAACACCCCACCAGCGTCAGCATGATCATCAACAGCGTCGGCCCGAAACTCAGGCCTCTCCCGAAATAAAAATCCCTTAAAAAACTCAAACCCAGCCCCAATCCAAACACCGCTATCACCATCCCCGGCACAGTAAAATAATACAGCGGCCTGCGCAGCTCCATATCCTTCAATATCTGGACCAGCACCTTCACCCCATGGCTCACCGGATTCTGGCTGGAAGCATCCTCTACATTATAATCGCAGTGTATTTCCACCTCTTTGAATGTAAGACTGTGGTCCTTTGCCTGCATCAGAATCTCC
>JAKRWB010000458.1 GCA_022353185.1 ANME-2 cluster archaeon
TTTTTCAGTGGATTAAAATAGGGGATGAAATTAATGCCGCTTTTGAACTTAAAGATTCAGATATGTTAAAAGAGGATGATTATACAGTATTTAAAGACGAGGTAAATGTAACTTATTTGCCTTTTTCGTTCTATGAAAATGAGACCCTTAAATTCGTTATACCGGTATCAATACTGGATAATTTCTGGGAGAACAAATATACTCCAGGAAACGCTATGTTTTTACAGTTAAATGTGAATTCTAAAGTTGAAATCAAAGGCGACGGCTATACACTTTTTAGCAGCACTAAGAAAACAAGAATGGAACCAGTGAAAATGACATTATGGACATGGTAAGACTGCCTTAAGGTCAGGGCAGTGTGCTCTGATTTAAAAGTGTTTGGTTAACATTCGCAGGGGGATAGACCCCCTCATTATCATTGTAAGTTACGCTCATGTTGTATCCGGTACTGCTATTCAGCCCACTGATGTAAATCTTGAACATAAGAAGCTCCCGGGTAATGTTCGATGAATCCACATAATTCAATGTACTTGAACCGTTTACCTGGTAACTTACATTCAAAGAATTATTGTTATTGAAATCACCGCTATAAGGTGCTGATAAGTTGATAGTACTGCTGCTGTTGTTTATTACAGTGACCACCCCTGCTCCGGTACTGTTGTTACCACTAAGCCAGTAATATGATGAAGGTGCTCCGTCCGGTGCGGTGGCATTGTGTCCCGCGCCATCAGTCACTCTTACATAATATTTCCATGTAGTGTTTATGTTGTATATGGTGTGGTTGTAAATGGTGGTATTGTACTGACTCCAGTTCTGGCCGGTATAGTTCACAGCATACCATCCTGACCCGTTGTTATCAAGCCATAAAGAAATATTCAAATCCTCACGATCCTTATCAGTAACATTGAACATGATAGTTACATTTCGTCCACGCTCAGTTGTTAAGTTCGTGCTGGAATTTACTACTGTATCATTCACTATGATATTTTCAATTGATGGGGTCCAGTTGGCTGCTACTGCCCCGTCACAATTTGAAAGGTTGGATGCAAATCCCACCTCATCATAAACAACTATTGCAAAATACCAGAACCCCGGCTCAAGTCCAGTAACATTATATGTTTCATTTGTTCCATTTTGAGATGGATAGATATTAATTGGTGTTACTTGCGAAGTGTTTTCGAAATCTTCCATACTATCTATGCTCTGATTGGATTTCCTTATTTTGTAATTGGCAGCCGTACCGTTATATCCATCATCGCCAACGGCAGTCCAGGTGAGAATTATTTCACCATCAATATACCCTCTAGTGGCATTGAGGTCTGTGATATTGCCGGGAGGTATCAGGTCATACATGATCCTTCCGGTCTCCAGATTATATGTGAGGGTATCTTCAAATCGGTTCGTACCATCGAACAGCTGAATTGTGGCTTCGGCGGTTGGTGGTGTATTGTTGAGATATTGGTCCCAGGTGAAGTTGAGAATGTATCCGTGGGACGCCATCATATCTGTCATGCTGGTTTCAAAACCACTGACCGTGGTATTGGATGAATTAAATGGTGAATATGCACCGCTGGCAGACCCTAATTTAAGTATCATACCATACTCCTCCCTGATATCGATGAAACTGTAAT
>JAKRWB010000459.1 GCA_022353185.1 ANME-2 cluster archaeon
ATTAGTGTTATTGAAATCACCACCATAAGGCGCAGATAAATTTATGGTACTATTGCTTTTACTCAGTATTGATACCATGCCTGCTGTGGTGCTATTGGTCCCGTTGATGAAGTAATACGATGCAGGTGCACCCGGAGGCTCAGAACTCGATTGCCCGGGGTTGTCAGTTACAGTAACATAATATTTCCATGTAGTGTTTATGTTGTATATGGTGTGGTTGTAAATGGTGGTATTGTACTGATTCCAGTTTTCTGAGGAGTTATTTATGGCATACCATCCTGAGCCATTGTACAGCCAAAGTGATATGTCAAGAGCTTCCATGTCCTTATCTGTCACATTGAACATGATAGTTACATTTCGTCCACGCTCAGTTGTTAAGTTCGTGCTGGAATTTACCGTATCATTCGCTGTGATGAATTCAATTGATGGGGTCCAGTTGGCTGCTACTGCATTGGGGCAGCAGTTGGAAAGGTTTGAAGCATGCATTACTTCATCGTACACCACTATGGCAAAGTAATACCTGCCTGGTTCCAGGCCAAGTAACATAATTACCTCATCTGTTCCGGTCATATTGGGTCTAAAATTGATGGGGTAATAAGTGGCATTCATGAACTTTTCCATTGTGTCAATGGATTCATTGGAATACCTAAGATTATATTTGAAGGCTGTGCCAATATCTCCGTCATCGCCACTGGCAGTCCAAGTAAGATTAATTTCACCGTCAGTATCCCCGGTAATGGCATTGAGGTCTGTGATGTTGCCGGGGGGTATCAGGTCATACATGATCCCTCCCGTCTCCAGATTATATGTTATGGTATCTTCAAAACGGTTCTTACCATCGAACAGCTGAATTGTGGCTTCGGCGATTGGTAGTGTATTGTTGAGATCTGGGGCCCCCCTGGTGAAGTTGAGAATATATCCGTGGGACGCCATCATGTCTGTCATGCTGGTTTCAAAATCCCTGACCGTGGTATTGGATGAATTGAATGGTGAATATGCACCGCTGGCAGACCCTAATTTAAGTATCATACCATACTCCTCCCTGATATCGATGAAACTGTAAT
>JAKRWB010000460.1 GCA_022353185.1 ANME-2 cluster archaeon
GTAACGGGAAAAATAGATGTGCGGGAGGGTGTGTAAAATATCATGCTAATCTTTGACTCATCTTCAATGATATTACTGGCAAAAGCAGGATTGCTTGAAAAACTTGTAGCAGATAGGGAGGCCGTTATTCCTGTCTTGATATATACAGAGGCGGTCATCAGAGGTAAAGATAAAGGCAGAGAAGATGCCTACAGGATAGAGAGCCTCGTAAAAAGTGGGAAAATAACAGTTCAGGAACCGAAAAAATCGACATGCATTGAAATAGGGAATCTATTCAATCTTCATGGCGGCGAGAGGGATGTCCTGGCATTAGCAAAAGATATGAATATCAAAAGCATAATATGTGATGATAAGAAAGCTATCAATGCAGGAAAAGTGCTCGGATTTAAGTTTACCACGGCGCTAAATATCACAGTCGCTATGTGCATGAAAGGCAAAATTTCAAAATCGGAAGCAGAAGAGATTATTGATATACTTGATGAATTTGGCTGGTATAGTAATAAAATAATCAAAAAGGCAAGGCAGGATTTAAATGTATAACATCGATATTCCTGAAAATCTGATAAAATCAATCAGAAAAATAAAACAATATGAACCCATAGAAGAATCCATATTAATACGCCAGGCTATTGAATATGGGATACGGGATATTGAAAAAGAACTGGCTATCAAACTTTTTTCCGAAAGAAAAACCACACTAAGCGAATCAGCAGAGATTGCACAGGTTTCAACAGGCGAAATGATGGAGCTACTGGTTGAAAGAGGACTGAAATCGAAGATAACCATGAAGGATTATGAAGAAGGTTTAACTGCCGCAGTGGAAATGCTCTGACAATCGAAATATGGATGCGGTGCGCCATCGCCTCCTTCCTCGACCGTGAAACAGGGCACATCGACTTCCTCACAATAAAAATCCGCGAATACCGCACAGCTCTCATATCAGCCGCAGTAACCGGAAAGATCGACGTAAGGAATAAATAAACATGATTGACAATATCACTTTGAGATTTCAAACCGCAGAGAACGCAGAGGAACGTGGAGGATGGGTAATTGTGTCAGATACTCTGCGAACCTCCGCGTCCTCTGCGGTCCAATAACTAACAAAAACATTCAAAACCATATAACCTATCCCGGTTCAATCACAAAAGAAAATCACGAGAAAGAAAAATGGAATTAAATAAAATATCCGAAGAAATCATAGGCGCAGCAATGCAGGTACATACAACTTTAGGGCCTGGACTGCTTGAGAGTGCATACGAAGCATGTCTGAAATATGAACTGGAAAAAAGTGGTCTCAAGGTTTTATCACAAGTGGGGCTTCCTGTAATCTATGACGGAATACAAATAGATATCGGATACAGGCTTGATCTCCTTGTGGAAGATGCCGTCATTGTAGAACTAAAAGCTGTAAAGGAACTGACCCCTCTTCACAATGCACAGTTGCTTTCTTATCTTAAACTTAGTGAATTACAGCTTGGTCTTCTGATAAATTTCAACGTCGTACGACTTAAATCTGGCATCAAACGAATGGTAAATAACTTCAATGAGTAAAAGCAAATAGAACCGTGAATGTCTGAAAACTCTCTGCGTACCTCTGCGCCCTCTGCGGTTCAATCGGCTTAATCAAAGGAATAAACATGCCTCAACACAACGAAAAAGCATTCGAATCCGCGATCGAAGACTACTTACTAACCAAAAGCGGTTACACAAAAGCCAGCTCAGAATCATTCGACCGCCAGCGCTGCCTTGATCCAACCATACTCATACCATTCATCCAGGAAACCCAGCCAAAAGAATGGGAATATCTCAAGAACATCCAGAAAGAAAAAGCAGAAGAAACCCTTATTTCCGACCTCACCCGCGCCCTTGACTCTGAACATGAAGGATGTATCAAGGTACTGCGCCACGGGTTCAAATGTTTTGGCAAACTCTTCCGCGTAGCATACTTTGCCCCTGCAAGCAGGATGAACCCTGAAACCCAGCGGCTCTATAAAGAAAACAAGCTGACAATCACACGACAGCTACACTATTCAGAAAAACACGAAAAAACCATAGATGTGGTGTTGGGCTTAAACGGGATTCCTGTAGTCACCGCTGAACTCAAAAA
>JAKRWB010000461.1 GCA_022353185.1 ANME-2 cluster archaeon
TCTGCTCCATCACGACTGATTTCATGTTGCCGTACTGATCCTCAAGCGCGCGGGCCTGCTCCGGCTGAAGCTCGCTGTAGATGTCGAAGTTTGGACAATCAGTGTGTCTTAATATACAATCTCCAGTATCAATGTCAAAGATGTTATAGCTTGCACCACCATAAGCTTCATTCTTTATACCATATAGTTCATTACCAAATAAAGTCTTGACTGTTGCTTCCTCAAAACCAGGTTTATCATCATACCAATGAGTCTCTTGTGTAGCTATATTTGTTGATTCTTGTGTGGGTTCAATAGTAGGTTTTCCTGTGTGGTCAGGAGTATCTTTTTCAGCAGGTATAGGGTCGCTGCCTGAACCATCACCCGTATCGGTGCAGCCTGCAGATAGCAGTACCAGGATGAGGATGAGGATGAGGATGAGGATGGTGGCGGCCAGAGGTTTGGCTATTGGTGCATGGTATGGGAGATTGGATTTAAAAAAAGGGTTGTGGTTTATTACCCAACATACCAGCTATGACTTGCCATCCGGCATATTTCATCAATTAACGGATGTTCCCAGGACTTGCGGTACACGAAGGAAAACTCTGCATCCGGATTAAGCTGCATTAGTTTTTTAGTGTTCAAAAGGGCATTGGTCAGAGATTCATAGTCCGGAACCATGGGTACCTCGGCATTCATGGGATATGTTTCTTGTAATTCCACTGGATATGCCCCGAACGGTGGTTTGAAGTGCAGTACATTATCGTATTCGGATTCATTCTTGACCCGCCCACCCGGTCGTATCAGCACGGTACCGGTCAGCTCCAGCCTCTCAAGCCGGCTGCCCCAGCGCATAACCTCAGGCCGGCGGGTGGATTCAGGACCGCAGTAGAAGAAAGTGGATTTTGTACTGGGGTCGAACTGCTCGATCCAATCGGCATGGGTCACTGCCCGCTTCAAACCGTCAAGCATCCTGGGATGGGTGCGGGCCCGCCTCTCCACCAGTTCCCACAAATTACCGTCATGGATTGCCTGTTTCACCAGCCTCATCTCTGCGAAAGTGGCATACAGGTTGTGCCTGGCCAGCAGTTCGGTCTTATCAGGACTTGCCATAATCCCGGCAGCAGTATAGCTGCTGCAAATGGGGCATGAACATGGCAAATATTTCAGGTCCTGGATATGGTATGTACCCTCAGCCGTCAGGTAGCGGTCGTCTTTGGCATACAGGGCATAGGCAGCCGAATCAAACAGGTCGCAACCCAAAGCAGCTGCCAGTGCGAACACCATCGGGTGCCCGGCACCGAACAGGTGAA
Source organism: ANME-2 cluster archaeon (assembly GCA_022353185.1). Classification (GTDB taxonomy): domain Archaea; phylum Halobacteriota; class Methanosarcinia; order Methanosarcinales; family Methanocomedenaceae; genus Methanocomedens_B. The sequence continues at coordinate 1,293 of JAKRWB010000461.1, forward strand.
CCGGAACCGATGACGGCAGCCCCTTCTTTGCACTTACGATGACATCCACCAGCTCAGCATAGCGGTAGGATTCCATCAGCGGCACCACTGCCCCGATAGGATAAATATCAAATCCTGCACTTCCCAGTTCCCTGCCTGCCTGTTCCCTTAAATCTGTATGATTACCGCCCTGTACAGGTGCTGCCAGCAGCATCCCTGAATCTTTATTAAGTTCCAGGGCTTCCATGAGCCTCTCGTTGGTGATTGCCAGTTCCTGAGCGGCCAGGGTATGGTCCGCAGCCGGTGATGTGGGTATATCCAGCGGCACCCCGATATCGGTACCTATGGCATGCTGGAAACCGATGATTTCGGCATTGTCCACCTCGACCTCGCCGTAGACGCTTAACTGGAACGAACCGCTGTCTGTCATCACAGGACCGTCAAATCCAAGCAGGGTATGTACACCTTCTTCGATAGCACGCTGCTTTAATTCGGGTTTACGGTAGATAATATAAGAATTGGTAATAAGTATCTGGGCGCCAAAATCCCGCATTTCTTTTGCCGGTATGGTCTGGATATTAGGGTTGATGACAGGCATGATGGTAGGTGTTTCCACAACACCGTGAGGTGTGGTCAGGCGAC
>JAKRWB010000462.1 GCA_022353185.1 ANME-2 cluster archaeon
GACCTGGAAGATATCGAGTATGTCCTTGAGAGCATCGGGGAAGAGCCATGAGATCAAAACACACGGGCAGACGGAGAAAAGGACTGCTGGACCAGGAGTCTGAGCACAATCCACTGAGTGGCGTTGCCAACCTGTTCGATGTTGCCATGGTGTTTGCGGTCGCACTGCTGATCGCACTCGTGATGTCTTACCACCTGCCCGAGATGCTTGACCCGGATGCAAGCTTGACAGTTGTCAAGAACCCGGGGCAGCCAGGGATGACGATAATCATAAAGAACGGAACGACCATAGAGGTTATGAACATGACAGATAAGATCGCAGGTGGTTCGGGAGAGGAACTGGGCACGGCATACAAACTTGCGAACGGAAAGGTGGTCTACGTTCCGGCAGATGGTACGGAATAATTTTTTTTGAATTGTCGGACAAGTAAGCTTGAGTTAAAACAAGTAAAATGGAGGTCTGGAGATGATGAATGGAGGAATCGTAATGAAGATAACGACTATATCGATGATGGTGATGCTTGCGCTCACTATGGTAACTGCTGCAGCTGCGACAGGGAATGAAAATGAGATCATTTTCGTTCTTGGAACAGATGTAAACAAAAATGCGCTGCAAAAAGCATCGCTGAACGACACCATCGCATCTGAACTGAACATAACGATCTTCAGCATGAATGATAGCATACCGCAGAATTTCGATTTCTCAAACTACCCCGTCATCTTTGTCGAATCACAGAACGAGACCATGATTGCGCAGTGGAGTGCGAATATAATATCTGCCAGGGAAAAAGGACGTGCAGTCATCGGATACAACCTGTCCTCTGCCAACGCCACCCTACCTAACATTGACCTGAGATCATCCAACTACACCGACATCGAAAGATACTGGGTACAGGGTGGCAACAGCAACATGGAGAACATGCTCAAATTCATGGGGCAGAAATTCTGCAATGCATGGGCAAATGAGAGCATCCCTGATCCTGAACTACTGCATCCAAAAATCAATATTACTTTTATTTTGAATTATGAAACTGACAACTTTTTTCTCAATAAAGTCATCTCTGAGAGAAGTGTGATCATGGACCGATTCAATGTTACCGTGATGGATGGGGAAGGGGCTGCTTCAAACCTTACTGACGTCTCCGATGAGGATGTCATCATGCTGGGTATGATCGGTGCCAACGAATTTCCAGAGTTTAAAGATGCACTTCTTGCTGCAAATGTAAATGGCACACAGATCGGGCTCATTGGCAATTTGGAAGATACCTATGGAGTTAGTAACATCGATATGAACAATAATATGATGAAGGATTATCATGAAAATGGCGGGTACACGAACATGGAGAACTGGATTCGCTGTATCGGGGCAACCCTTAAGGATGCTTACATCGAGTATTCTCCAGCAGTACCTCCATCCATTCCTGACCATGGTATCTATCATCCGGATGCATTCCCTATGATCTTCGAGGACAGTAGAGAATACCTTGAATGGTATACAGATCACGGCTACAATGCATCTGCGCCCACAATCGGCATTATTACCAACAAGCTTGCTAAGGATAAGATATACTATGCTACTGACAATGCGATAATCAGAGACCTTGAATCGAAAGGCTGTAATGTCATCTACACCACCAATGAAGTATGCTCACA
>JAKRWB010000463.1 GCA_022353185.1 ANME-2 cluster archaeon
AAGAGCAATATCTATCAATTGTTCCCGGGTTATACCGCTGGCATTAAGCCCCTCTGCCAGATTAATGATCTCAGGTTTCACATCAATATAGATATTCTTGCGGGGCAATTTTCGCTTACCAGTAACGGTCAGGTTGCGCACCACCATGAGCGCACCAAATAATAGTGAATCATAGTCCTGTGATGCAGCAAAGTCAGCATCTCCTGAAAGCACCATGTGGGCAGCCTGTGCCTCCCCCTCTGACGGAGCCTGCACTACCGGCACTCCCATATATCCCAGCAGTGTCTTTGCATCCTCGACCATGCTCCCTTTAAGGTGTGACGAGGCCTGGGCATGTATGAAGGCCTTCTCTTCCTCACCTTCGGCGATAGCATCCTGCCAGCGCTGCATGGCCTCATCCCGCGTCTTAGTCCTGGCTTCCAGTGTTCGGGCCTTGTAGCTGGGCGGCCTGCCGTCAAACACAAACACAGGTTTGATTCCCGCTTCTATCAGGTTGGTAGTGCGGTACAAAAAGCCAGACAGGTGTGACGTTACCTCGCCCCTGGAATTCTTAAGAGGTGTGCCGTCCCGCTGCCGGATGATGCTTAAAAACTGGTACAGGGTATTATAGGCATCCACCGCCACGACCTTTCCGGCCAGGTCGCTTATCTCGGCCTCGTGCTTTTCGAAAATATCGCCAAGTTCAACACCCATGATTAATGCTTCCTACACATTACACATTACACATTACACATTAGCAAAATACGTGGCCTCATCCCTCTCGTCACTGATGGCCTTATACAGGGTTTCCTTGCTAAGACGGTCCGGGTGGTAGTATCTCCCGCCAGTCCCATCAGATATCTCAAATGCAAGTTCTGAACCCTCACTGCTCATATCCACTACGAGTAAATGGATGCCTTCATTGACTATATACTTCATAACCATTGCCAGTTCCCTGCGGATATTGCCGCTAACTTCCAGCGGCACGTTTACCTTGCCGTCGGTTACCAGAACCATTATGGGGATGGTGGACGGGTCCTTTTTGATCTCATTATGCAGTGCATGTAATCCCATCAGCATACCAGACGCCAGCGGTGTAGTACCGCCAAAAGGGATTGTTTCAAGATACCGTTTTGCCCGTTCCACAGAAGAAGTAAAAGGTAAAACCATCTCACCTTTTCGTCCACTATATGTAACAAGCGACACCCTGTCCCTTCTCTGGTAGGCATCTTTCAGGAGCGCTACAATCACACTTCGGGTGATATCGATCTTATCGATCTCATCCATACTGCCGCTGGTATCCATTACAATGTTAATCAAGGTAGCAATACGCCTGCGCCTGACCTTCTCCCTGTAATCACTCTTTTTAACCGTGATTCTCCCGCCCTGTGCATGCATGGCTGCTGCCCGGATGGTGGGAGCAATGGCAATATCTGTCACTTCTCCATCTGGCATTCGGGATTTCACATATCGTCCACGTTTGCCCTTGGTCAATACTTCAGCCCGCCTGCCACTCTTAAGTTGACCGACTGCAAGTTTTTTCTTTCTTCCACTGGCAAAGTCACTGAGGATTTTCCTTACCACTTTTTCATCCGCTTTCTCAACAAGTTTCTTTTCGGGCGTTTTTTCTTCAGTTACAATCTCACGTTCTTTGTGGGTGGGGGCCAGGTGTACTGGTGCCTTAAATACCGGAGTAAAGCTGATTGGCGCAGAATATGTGGGTGTAATATGTTTGGGTGTGCGATGGTTCACTTTTTTGGGTGACACCGGATAGCCAGGGGCATTTTCAATAGTTTTTATCTCGTCCAATGCTTGTATTTTAGATACCGTCCTATGTTCAGACTCTCCAAAAAGGTCATAAGGGTCCAGCACAACATGCGACCTGTCTGCAATTATGTACGCATGTACTACTTCACCTGGACGTATCTGGTCGCTATACTTGGCCAGTAGTTTTTTGATTTTATTAGTATCGTCCTTATTGAACTCTCCAATCTCGGTCTTTGGAATCCTTATTGCCAGTAGGGGTTTGCCCATATGGAATACCTTAATACCGTAGTCTTTTTTCAGGTTATTCCGCATCCTACCGGCAATGCTATCGTTCATTTATCCACCAGGCGTTTCAACTGTTCGACGCTGAACTCCTCCTCTTCGAACGGCCGCTTCCTCATCCTGTGAGGCAGCACCATTTCGGCAGACTCCACAATGTCCTCATTGGTCACCCGGTCCCGTCCCTCGAAAGCCGCATTGGTACGTGCGGTCCGTTCTATCATGATATCTGCCCTGTGCCCGTCTACATTGAACTCCACACATATTTTGGCAATGGTCTGGAGGTTATCCCGGGTTGTAACCACATTGGCCAGCATCTGCTGTGCCTTGACAATACGGGCATGCAATCGGTCCTGTTCGGTCTGGAACTCTTTCCTGTAAGTGTCAGGTTCATCATTGAACCGGTTGCGCCCCTCGATGATCTCCACTCTCTGTTCAATGTCAGGTATACCCACCACTTCTACCTGAAGAGCTATCCTGTCAAGAAGCTGGGGTCTCAATTCCCCTTCTTCAGGGTTCATGCTTCCCACAATTATGAAACTGGCAGGATGGCTAACGCTTACCCCTTCACGCTCTACAGTATTTATACCCATAGCTGCGGCATCAAGCAAAGCATCAACCACGAAATCATCCAGCAGGTTGATTTCATCCACATACAGGATGCTGCGATTTGCATCTGCAAGTATGCCGGGCTCATAGGCCCTGATGCCCTGGGTCACTGCCTTTTCAATGTCAAGACTGCCTACTACCCGGTCTTCGGTTGCACCCACGGGCAGGTCGACCACTTTCATGGGACGTTTCTCGGTGGTAATGGTGCCTTCCTTTTGTCGTATCTGGCATTCCCAGCAGAATTTGTCCTCGTCACGGGGGTCGCAGCTATAGGTACAGCCGGATACAACTTCAATCTCGGGTAGTACCTCGGCCAATCCCCGGACGGCTGTGGATTTAGCTGTTCCTTTCTGGCCCCTGATAAGCACGCCGCCGATGGAAGGATTAATAGCATTAAGTATGAGTGCCCGTTTCATTTTCTCCTGTCCCACGATGGCTGTAAAGGGGAACAGTACCCTATGAGTCTTAGTCTCTATCTTGGCTTTCAATATCTGCTTAGACCCGTCCAGTTCCTCAACAACCGGCACTTCTTGGATATTACCTTGAATTGTAATTTTGCCCATTTTCATCGCCTCATTAATAATAGTAATAATACCTCAGCAATACTGTGGAAAGCAATGCTCCTACCAGACACATCAATGAAATAATAAAAGATGCGAATACAATTTTGATACGTCCTCTCCGTTCTTTATTAGAAACCGCATTTAATTCAAAAATTGACAGTATCATTGTAATGAAAAAGAAAACTGCAGATAATATAAGAAGTGAACCCACAACAAGTACAAAGTTAGCTTCAAATGTTAAGTTAGCTTCAGGGTTCATTAGACTAATGAGAAAATCTTTTCCCTTTACTTCATACGCGGTGGTCATCATCAGAACCACATACAGTACACTGCCAACACCCATTAAAGCCGAAGTTATGGCAGCACTTAATAATGTCAACAGTGTTCCTATGTCAGGAATGTCAAAATCCATCTTCCATTCTTTATCCATTCATTTCACCCGAGTTTATCAACATTGAATTCGTTTTAATAACGTATATTTATATCTACACATCCGTCTCTTTTTTTGATAAATATTTCATGGTATTTATTAAAAGCGACAAATCAATAGAAAACGTTATGAATAAGTATTACCAATTAGTAACTAATGGGGCAATAACGGCATCGTATCCATCCCCTCCGATCCGTCAAGCCCCATCTACTCTTTATCTCTTAATTTCACCTTACACTGGTGCCGTTTTCAACGTGTTTTTCAGGCTGTAATAGTACTGCTCCATCTTCATCGGCAGCCATGATCATCCCATT
>JAKRWB010000464.1 GCA_022353185.1 ANME-2 cluster archaeon
ATAAAGATAAAAGCAACATTGTATCAAATGAACAAAGTAAAAGATGAAAAGGAAATGATTGATTTCCTGAATGACCTTACAGACCGACTTGAAGCAATTGAATCAAGGATTTCAAATATTGAAAGCCGCTTCAATCCTGTGATCGAGGATAAAATGGCACTTTTTTTAACGGTACCTGATACTATTAGAAAATCATTGTTTGCAGTATCTCAATTAGGAAATTGTAATGCAGATGAGGTAAGTGAGGTTACGAAACGACATCGATCAATTGAAAATAAATATCTAAATGAATTGGTCAGGTCCGGTTGGCTGCAAAAAAAGCGCAATGGAAAAAAAATATATTATTCACTTAAAAAGTCAGTCGGAAGTAACAAGTCCGAATATCAAACTGCTGTAAATGAACTTGAACTGAAATTAGATGAATTACTGGGGTAGATGAAATGCGGATTAGCTTACATTCATATAAGGGCGGAACCGGGAAGACAAATATTACTGGCAACCTTGGCAAATATCTTGCTAAAAAGAAACACAAGGTATGCATCATTGATACTGATTTAAATGGTTCCGGATTACATTCACTATTTAATCTTAAATTTAACAATTCACTCATTGAATTATTACAAAATGAATGTGATGCCAGTGAAATTATATACAAGCCCGAAGATGATCTGGATTTATATATAATACCCACAAGAGTATGGGAAGAAGACCTTACCTCATTTTTCAAAACACCCTCAGAAGCACGAGAAAAACTCAATCAATTGATTGAGTTTGTCAAAAGGGAATATGGGATTGAACATATACTTTTTGATTGCAGTCCTGGCATTAACAAATCAAGTATGCTTATCATGAACCTTGTTGATAACGCAATTATAGTTTCTACAATTGATAGGCAGGATATCAGGGGAACGTATCTATTGACAAATATTGCCAAAAAGCTTGGAGCTAATGTCCATTTACTTTTTAACAAAATCCCGCCTGACAAACCCGAAAAAATAACTGAACTAATATTGGAATTCAGTAAGAAATTGAATACTGATCTGCTTGGTTCAATAGAATTCGATACTAAAGTAGCAGAAACCTGGTCTAGAAGATTAGTAATAGATAGCAACCTTGATTGTGGATATTGCAATCAAATCCGGGCAATAGCCTCTGATTTAGGACTTGATTAATTCCAATATCGTTTATTTCATTTTAGTTAATGTCCTGGTGTAATAATTAGGAATGGCGACCTCCCCACCAGATTTGAATGGGTGGGAGTTCAAAAATAGAAGGTGGAAGTAGTCGCCAAAATGTAGTTGTATGTTATCTTATATATAGTTTTTTATTTAGAGCAATTGTTACACGAATTAGATTCTTTATAGTCTTTATGAGTAAAATGGCAGCACAACCATGGTTTTTTGGGGCTTGGGAGTTTAGAAAATAATTGTAGTATATGCTGCCTATATTCTTTATATGAAAGTAATCAAATATATAGTTATCTGTTTTGCAACTGTTGCACAAATAATATCTAATTCACATCGCAGTTAAAAAGTGCTAAATGTTTATTTATTGTCTCATCCAATTGTGAAATCTCTTCCGTTGTTATGTTGAATATTTCATTTATCTCAGCGATATCTGCTACTGGAAATGGTCTCAACAATAATTTTCCATTTTTGATCTCATAAAAAAAATCTTTTTTACCGATATCACTTTCAATCTGTATTCTGTTAGAATGGACATGTAAAACTACATCAAATAAAGGGTATATCATTCTCTTTACTGAAGGTTCATGCAGGTCCTCTGTAATGGATGTAAGTACCGTTCCTTTAGAATCTCTACTTACATTTAATATGGATGATAAAAACCTGGTGAATATATTCTTATCCTCTAAACCAAGACTAATATCAAGAATATCTAAAACCAAAATATGTTCTTTATTTCGTATAAACTTCTTAATGTCAATTAATATGCCTGAATAATTTTTAGGGGAATGAATGACCGTACTATCATCTTCAACGACATTACTTATCGTATCTATAATGTGGATATTGTCACACTCACATTCAAAGATTTCAAACTTATCTTTGACTACATTGGATGGCTCCCTCCAGCACACCCATATCAACGACAATATAGATGTAGATAATATCTCAGATAATAACGCAAATATTACATCTGGATTATGCAGGTCATCCTTATAAACCAAAATAATCTTTTTCTGGTTAACTGCATTGACAATTTCAAATGTAATTTTATCTGATTCTCCTGAAAATTCGCCATTCATTGAATATTACACCTATTTTAAGCTACTTAAATGGTTGATGGTTCAAAGGAGGATTGATTTGAAGAATATGGTGGGCAAAATGCTTTTTGGTTTTTTGCCATTTTCTCATATTGTTCAACTGTTTTCAGGTTACTTAGGCAAATTAAAGCAAAATGTACTGCCTTCTCCTACCTCGCTTTTAACCCAGATGCTACCCCCATGCCCCTCTATAATGTGTTTTGCGATTGTAAGACCGATACCGGTCCCACCATATTTTCGGTTCGTATCGGATTCTATCTGGTACAGCTTGTCAAATATCTTTACCAGTTTATCCCCCGGTATGCCAATTCCCGTGTCCTTGATACAGACCTGTATCTGTCCATTGTCCTCAGTTGCGTTAATTTCCACTTTACCCTGCTTTACATTGAATTTAATAGCATTATCGATCAGGTTGATCATGACATGCTTTAATTGGTAGTAATCGCCCAGCATTATGAGGTCACCATCGAAAGATACGTCAATATTAATATCATATATCGTTACCTTTGGTTTAAGGTTTTCAACAGCTGCAGTGATTATCTTGCCAAGATCTATGGTGTCGGTAAAAGGTTTGAGCAGTCCTTTTTCAGCGGTGGCAGTTTCGATAAGGTCAATTACAATCTTATCTTCGCGTTTTAAGGCATCAATGCTCTTTGTCAGGTGTTGGTTACGTTTGATCGGGTCCGTTTCGTCTAAAGCGAGTTCAAGAAAACCCCCGGCCAGCATGATGGGTGTACGTAGTTCATGGGTGACATTAGAGATGATATTGTCCTTCAAACGGTCTATGGATTTCAATTCATCATAGGCTGCCTCTAACTTCGTATTTGCCGATTCCAGTTCAAGGAATTTATCTTCCAGTTTTTTGACCAGTCTACTACTGTACAAAGCAAGATACTCTTTTTCATCTGATATCAAAGGTTGTTGCGGCTCTGTTTTTCCAGATTTATATTCCTCTAATATTTTTTTAACCGAATTTATTATTTTATGTGGCTCTTCAGGTTTCCTGAAAAAGGCTGCTGCGCCTATTCTCATAGCCAGTGCCTCATCATCCTCTTCCCTGTAGCTGGCAGTATAGAATACCAGGGGTATATTCATTAATGCTGGGTCTTGTTTTACTTCCCTGCATAACTGGAACCCGTCTATCACAGGCATCATGATATCGGTTATGATCATATCGGGTGCATCGGACCGTATCATCTCAAGGGCGTTCTTTCCATCAACAGCAGTAACGACTTCAAATCCGCCATTTTCAAGTATCTTTGTCAGCAGAATACGGTCTGCTTTACTATCATCCACTACCAGTATCGTCATTGTAACACTCCCTGATTGTTTTATTATTCACAGTATTCTTTTATTTCATCAACAAATCTTAAAGGATCGATAGGCTTCTCGATATAACCATTACAGCCTGCAGCCATAGCGTTTTCTTTATCTCCTGACATAGCAAATGACGTGACTGCGATTATGGGTATGGTTCCACAACAGGGCATCTGGCGAAGCTGCCTTGTGACCTCAAGACCATTTATGTCTGGCAGCTGGATATCCATCAAGACCATAACAGGTTCTTCCAATTGGGCAAGGTTCAGTGCCATCCGGCCATTCGCTGCCTGTACCACAGTAAATCCTTTCTTCTCAAGGATATAGGATATAAGGTACATATTTGTCGGATTATCTTCCACGACCAATATCTTCTTATTCATTTCTACCACTTACCCAATGTATCGGGATTCTAAATGTAAACTCACTGCCTTTACCGAACTCACTCTCGCACCATATTTCCCCGCCCATCATATCCACCAGTTTCTTGCACAGGTATAGTCCAAGCCCTGTACCTCCGATGGCCTGATCTGTGTTCATATGTATCTTGGCAAATGGTTTGAACAGCTTGTCCATATCCTCTTCTCTTATCCCGATACCAGTATCTTTAACACTGATATGGATATCATTGCCTATCTTCTTGCCTGAGATATCAATGGACCCTTTATTCGTGAATTTGATGGCATTACCGATCAGATTGATCAATATCTGGTTGAATCTTTGTTTGTCATTGAACATTCGTACATCTGGCGGCACATTGATACTGAGCTTTTGCCCTTTATCAGTCACCATTTTGTCCATGGACCCACTCACTTCACTGATATCTGCATCCAGAAGGAAACTTTCCGGGGCAAGGCTGATCTTGCCCGCTTCGATCTTGCTGATATCCAGCATATCATTGATAAGGCTAAGCAGTTGATGCCCGCTGTTGGAGACTATAGTCAACTGGTTGCGCTGCTCATCTGTGATATCCCCTGTCATCCCTTTCAGGATTATATCGGTGAATCCGATAATGGATGTGAGGGGAGTGCGCAGTTCATGGCTGACAGAGGACAGGAATATGTTCTTGAGTTTGTCCGGTCCTTGAAGGGATATGCTTTCTTCCTGAAGTTTCTGATTTGCAATTTGCAGTTGGGTTGAGCGCTCTTCCAATAATTCCTCAAGGCTGTCGCAATATTTCTTCAATTCGTTTTCAGTTTGCTTGTGTTCGGTAACTTCAGCTTGAAGCGCCTCATACACAAGGAAATTATCAAGAGCTACACCCACTTGCAATCCAATTTTTTCAAGCAGGGAGATATCATCGCTATCAATCTCCTTATATGGAGATACCATCATATCGATCAAGCCAATTACCTTCCCCCCGGACCTCAATTGAAGGGTAACGATACGGCTTCCAATTAATTCTTGTTCTGATTCGGTTATATCAGGGATGCGCGCAGAAAGTGGCGAAAAAATGACCGGGGTTTTAGCTGTGATGGCTTCATGAATTGAAGGATTATCTGGTAAATATTGTTGTATAAGGTTAAAAAATTTCTTCGGCCGACCTGTGCAAAATTGAACTTCTGCTTTATTATCTTCCTCATTAACCAAATAGAAGCACGCGCTTTCAACATCCATTATTTTAATGACCTGATTAAATACATTTTCAATTAGTTCATCAGATTTCAAACTTCCACAAACCATCATGTTCAGTTCATATAATGTGGCAATTTCCCTGTTTCTCTTATCGATTTCTGCCTGTGTACGGTTGCGCTCGGCAATATCACGGAACACACCAATATGAGCTGTTAATGCACCGCTCTCTTCTTTTGTCGGGGAGATAATTCCTTCAAGATGTACTATCTTATCCTTTTTATTGACCAATTCAATCTCAAAAGGCTCATGTGAAGCATAGGCCATATCAGGTATACATGGTGTATGTTGTGCATCCGGTGGCATTTTTCCAGGCGAGTAGTCACAGCCCATTATCTTTTGCATCCTTTTGTTGCAATATATGACTTTCATGTCCGTGTCCATTACCATTACACCATCTAATACATCTTCAAGCACTGTATCAAGGAAGTTTTTGGTAAGCTCAAGCTCATGGTATTCTTCTTCGAGTTTGTGGAACAGACGTTCACTATACTGACTAAGATACGCCTCATCTGTATCGATGAGTGGTTTTATGGGCTTTATTAAGCCTGCTTTATGTTCTTTAAGTACTGCTTGAACTTCACTAAGTATTTCTTTTGGTTCAACCGGCTTGACAATAAATCGTGATGCAGCCAGTGAGGTGGCCAGTTCTTTATCCTTTGCGCTGATATAATGGGCAGTATAGAATATAAATGGGATATCTCTTACAGTTTCATCTTTATTAAGTTCCCTTAACAGTGTGAAGCCATCCATTTCAGGCATCATAATATCAGATATGATAAGGTCCGGTTTCGATAATTTCACAATCTCCAGCGCTTCGATCCCATTACAGGCCTCAACAGGTTCATAGCCATTTGAGACCAGCAGCTTTGAGAGCATTTTGCGGTCGTTTTGATTATCATCCACTACGAGAACTTTCATGGTATTTCCCTTTCCCTTTCCATTTATATTATTTTTTCAATTTCATCCATGATTGTAAGAGGATTAATTGGTTTTTCAAAGTAGCCGTTACATCCTGCTTCAATTATCTTTTCACGATCCCCGGCCATAGCGTATGAAGTTATAGCAATAATAGGAGTATCTTTCAGGGATTCTATCTTCCTGATGCGCCTTGTTGTTTCAAGACCGTCTATGTCTGGCAGCAGGATATCCATTAAGATAATATCCGGATGCTCTGATGCGGCCTTTTTCACACCGTCCTCACCGCATATTGCATGGATTGTTTCATACCCCCGCTTTTTTAACACTTTGGTTATCAACTTCATATTGGCCGGATTATCTTCAACTACGAGTGCCCTCATTTTTGCTCCTCCATTTCTATAGGAATATTCAGTATGAATGTACTGCCTTTTCCATATTCGCTTATCACATCCACTGTACCACCAAGTGCTTCTTCTGTGAGCTTTTTTGTAAGGTACAGACCCAGACCAGTACCTGCTGTACTATTAGTAAGCGATGTTTCAAGCCTTACAAATGGTGTGAACAGCTTTGGGATGTCTTCATGCTTCACCCCAATTCCACTATCAGTTACAGATATGTTTAGGTTACTGTTAATACTTTTTGCCTGAATTGTGATATTACCTCTTTGAGTGAATTTCACGGCGTTTGACACCAGGTTAAGGAAGCTCTGTAGCAATCTTCGCCTGTCCGATATCAAGGTGATATCCTCCATTTCAATTGTTAAGGTCAGTCCTTTCGTATCAATATCATTCCTGACCACAGACACTACTTCATCCACGACCTCCCTTAGCTTGAACTCAGAAATGGACACGTCAATTTTTCCTGCTTCTATCTTTGAGATATCTATAACATCATTAATGAGGTTTAGCAGGTGCTTTCCTGAGGTATGAACCATCCCCAGTTGTTCTTTCTGCTCAGAATTCAATTCACCTGACCAGCCTTCAAGGAGGATACTGGTGAAACCTATGATCGAATTTAACGGTGTGCGCAGTTCATGGGATGTACTGGCTATGAACATGGACTTCATGCGGTCGAGTTCCTGCAGGCTCTCATTCGCATTTTTAAGTTCTTCTGCGGTCATGTTGAGGTCTTCGACGATATTAACCAGGGCCTGCTTGCTAATTTGAAGATCAGCCGTGCGTTCTCTGATACGCTGTTCAAGTTCTTCATTGAGACTGCGAATCTCCTCCATAGCCTGTTTACGCTCAGTGATGTCCCTGGCAATGCCCAATACAATGTCTTTATTACCAATTTTAACGGGATGTGTTATTATTTCCACATCGACATTTGTGCCGTCTTTCTTTTTCAGAATATATTCATTGGGGCCTGAGGATTCTCCATTTCTATTCTTGGCCAATACATTCAGTGCTTTCTCAATTTTGTCCTTTGGAATTATTCCTGCATTCAAGAAATTCTTACCAATGAGCTCTTCCCTGGAATATCCCAGGAGATTCTCTGCGGCTTTGTTCCCATCAATGAATATGCCTTCAAAGTCATTCAGGTAGTAAGCATCTGGCGCGGATTCAAATAATACCTTGAATCTGTTTTCGCTTTCTCTTAATGCAGTTTCAGCTTTCTTGCGCACGGTGATGTCCTGTATAAAAGCAACCATGTAATCTACAGACCCATCAGGGCGGAGTATGCCGGATACTGACATTATGGAATCTATGACCTTCCCGTCTTTGCGAATGAAACGCTTCTCCATGGAGTAATTATCGATCTCTCCGTCCAGAAGCCTGTTGAATTGCTCCACATCATGTACAAGGTCTTCAGGATGTGTCATCTCGCTCCATGTCTTTGTAACCATTTCATCTCTTGTGTAGCCAAGAAGTTCGCACAGATGATTGTTTACCTCAATCCATCCCATTTCAGATGATGTAATGGCAACCCCCATTAAACCGTATTCAAAGAAACTGCGGAATTTTGCCTCGATTTTTTCCAGTGTTTCTTCTGCCTGCTTGCGCTCAGTGATATCCCGCGCCGCTGCAAATGCGCCCATAACATCACCAGTCTGGTCCTGATATACCGAAGCATTACACGATACAAATATCTGTGTACTGTCTTTTGCTTTCATGACCAGTTCGTAATCCCTGACCTCTCCCGTTTGAAATACTATCATCACACCTTTATGTGCCTTTTCGGAATCAGTGAAATAATCCGCAAATGGGGTTCCTATCAACTCTTCCCGGGATCTGCCTGTAGCTTGAATTGTAGCTTCGTTCACATCAAGAATACACCCTTCATGATTAAAGGTAACCAGAGGATCAAGGCTTACCTCAATTAATTTTCGATTGTAACGCTGGAGATCACGAATTTCTTTCTCAGCCCGCTTGATCTCGGTAAGGTCATGCACTGAACCAACAAGATGGGTACACACTCCCTCAGCACTCCGGACCGGCATCACTGTCACAGCACCCACAAGTTCACCTGTGGGGTAGGGGGAAATTTCCTCCCAAAAAACGGTCTTATTATCAACTATCGCTTCCTTATACTTGCTAATTACAAGCGCATGAGCCGTTTCCGGTAACACCTGTTCAATCCTTTTACCAACAACCTGTTCCCTGGTCAACCTGGTGAACGTCAAAAATGCCTGGTTCACAGACACATAGCGAAAGCAATCATCGGGTTCAACGGCCAGAAGGAATATCGCATCAGAAAGTGTATTATAGATGAGTGAGAGATGTTTTTCATTCAACTCGATTTCGTGTGTGTGTTTTTTGAGCGACTCTTCATCCTTTTTTTGTGATAAATCCTTCAATGTCATGTAGTCTTATCCTCTGCTTATTTATCAGGCCCGACATCCTTTTCAAGCTCAGCAATCTGCTTTTTGAGTTCAATCATTCGAATCTCCCGTCCCGTAAAAGCTTTGACCATGCTCTCAAGGTCTTTGTTGTTTTCCTCCAGTTCGGCTGTTCGCTCAATGACCCGCTGTTCAAGTTCGTCGTTGAGTTTTCTGAGTTCTTCCTCCGCCTGTTTGCGCTCGATGATGTCACGCACAACCACCAAAAGACGTTCCTGTAGACCAATGACAGCCTTTTTCATACTTACTTCCACCCAGAATAGATGTCCAGATTTGTGCTTAGCCATCCATTCGAAAACCTGAGCTTCTCCCATCGCTGCCTTCTTATTCCATTCGAGAGCGTCCTGCTGGGTGTACGGTACTTCGCCTGAACTCAGGGCTTGGATGTCAAGTTGGACGGCTTCCTCTCGGGAATATCCGTACATATCGCACATTGTCCTGTTAACGTCGAGTATGGCTCCGGTTTCTATGTCGTGGATGAAAACAGCGTCGTTGACCGAATCGAAAATCGTCCGGAATCTTTCTTCATTCTCCCGTAACGCCTCCTCCACCTGTTTGCGCTCGGCAATCTCGGCCACAAGGGCGGCAGTCCTCTCTTCCACTATCTGCTCCAGCTGTTCGTTCAGCGTCCTTAGTTCATCCTGTGCCTTGATCAGTTCTGAGTTCTTTTCCACGGCAGCCTCGTAGGTGGACAGCAACAGGTTCAGTATCTGCAGCCGGCCAGAGGTGATGTGATACTTTTCACCTGCAAAGAAAACCTCTATCCCCATTTCTATTGAGTCGCTATCGTGCAGCCCACTGTTCAAAAGAGCGTACTGAACACGGGAGAGTAGGTAATCTTCATCATATGGCTTGGTAAAAAAGTTATCAGCTCCGCACTGCAGCCCCTTCATAATATCACCTGGGTCTGAAAGTCCGGTTAAAAGAATAACAAGAATATCTTTGAGTTTCTCGTCCTTCTTGATATGCCGGCATAATTCAAAACCGTCCATTTCCGGCATCATGATATCGCTGATGATAAGTGCCGGCCTGCGGTCGTGTGCAGCTTCCAGCGCCAGTTTGCCGTTGGCTACGGCTGTGACCGTGTACCCGGCCTTTTCCAGCAGATGCTTCAACTTCTCGGCCTGTGTGGGGCTGTCCTCGGCGATGAGGATTTCCACATCCCTGTTTGTAGTTCTTTTATCGGGCATCATTAACCATTCTCCTTTTCTTTTTATTGACCATATCTATCAATGCTGTTGCGATCTCCTCAGGCGGAAGCACATACATTGCCGCATCAAGTTTTATTGCCTGTCCCGGCATACCGTGGATAACAGAACTTTCCTTATCCTGCGCAATAGTAACGGCACCTTTTTTTTTCAACAGCTTCAATTCCTCTGCACCGTCCTGTCCCATGCCGCTCAGCAGCACACCCACAGCATTTGGTCCGTAGACATGTGCAACAGAACGCAGGAGGTAAGAGACCGAAGGGCGTAAGCCATTTTCAGGCTCACCATTGTCCAGTATTATCTGACCGCCGATCCTCACCCCCATATGGGAACCATCAGGGGCAACATAGATATGTCCCGGAAGGAGGTGCTCACCGTGTGTGGCAACATGGACCGGTATACCTGATCTATTACCCAGCCACTCCGCTAATCCCTGTATAAAACCTGCCGCCATATGCTGGGTGACCAGCACGGGAACAGGAAAGTCTTTCGGGAGCTCGGACAGGATTGTCAGAAGCGCCAGGGGACCGCCGGTAGATGCACCAATAGCAACGATCCTGATATCGGCCATTTTTCCGGGTTCCACTCCGGTCCAGGGGGTAACCGCAGGAATTGCCGTTTCCCGCCCTGGACGGGGCCACCGTCTCACTACCTTGACTTCAGACATCAGTTTTACTGTCCAGATCAGTTGGTCTGCTGCTGCCTCATGGCCGGGATGGCCGATACCTTCCGGTCTTGGTACAATAGCCAGTGCACCCGCCTCTATTGCGCGGAATATGGTTGCCGCCTCTTTGGTATCATAGGTCCCGGTCACAATGACTATGGGTGTGGCATGGGTTTCCATGATGCTGCGGGTGGCATCAAAACCGTTCATCTTTGGCATGGTGATGTCCATAGTGATAACGTCGGGCTTACTGCGCTCTACGGCTTCGATGGCTTCCTTTCCATTGTTTGCAGTTCCTATCACCTGTATCTCCCCATCGGAACCGAGAATGTGAACCAGAAAGTCCCGCACAACCGGTGAATCATCCACAATCAATACCTTGATCAATTATTTGTTCCTCCCGTCAGATCAATCTTCGAATAACTTCCAGCAGGTTGCTCTGGTCGAAACTGCTTTTTATGATATAGGCATTCGCACCCGCATCGATCCCGCGCTCCCGATCCTCACGGGATTCAAGCGCTGTCACCAGCACAACAGGCAGTTCGGAAAGTTCTTTGTCCCTTCGGATCTTTGCCGTAAGGTCAAATCCGTTCATCCTCGGCATATCAACATCAGACACCACCAGATCAAAGTCTTCGGTTTTCATTATTGTAAACGCATCAATACCGTCAACAGCGGTTTTTACATCGTATCCGGCCAACTCCAGAATATTCTTCAGCAGCGTCCTTGCGGTAATGGAATCTTCCACCACAAGGACGGATTTTCGCTTGATCTCCTCTTTTTTCACAGGAGCGGCAGGCAGCCGGCCGGGACCCTCCATCAGCACTGCTGATTTCATAAGGTCAGAGACATTGAGAATAGGTACTACTTTCCCTGTGCCCAGGATAGTTGCACCGACAATGTTCGGCACACGGGTAAGCTGGGCGCCAAGTTTTTTCACCAGCACTTCCTGTTCGCTGAGTACCCCATCGACAAGAAACGCAATGCGTCTCTCTGCCGAACCAAGAACAACTACCTGCAGGAGATTTGCAGATTCGTCTGCTGTGCCCTTTTGGGCAAACTTCAGCACATCTGCAAGCCGGACAAGCGAAACAGCCTGTCCGTTAAGCCGGATCGTCTCACGGTTTTCCACTGTTTTGATCTGTTCTTTGTTCACTCTCGCCACCTGCTCCACATTTGCCGTAGGAAGAACAAAGAGATGTTCATCCACGCAAATGAGAATCCCGCGGAAGGTGGCAAGTGTCAGCGGAAGAAGAATCCGGCACGCTGTCCCAGTACCGGGATGTGTTTCAAGAGAGACGGTCCCGCCCAGTTTTTCCACCTTCTCCCCCACAATGGAAAGACCGAGCCCCCTGCCTGAGATGTCTGTGACAATGGGGCTGGTGGAGACCCCTGAGAGGAAAATAAGCGACTGCACCTCCTGGTCGCCCAGCTTCCCGGCTTCATCTTTTGAGATAATGCCGAGTTTTACTGCTGCTGACTTCACTTCCATAAGGTCGATCCCTGCTCCGTCATCGGAAACGAGTATCTCAACCTGGTGACTGTTTTTCTGCGAAACTGCGATTGTAACAGTCCCTTGCAGCGGCTTGTTTTTTTGTACCCTTTCATCCGGTTTTTCAATACCGTGATCTATACAGTTTCGCACCAGATGGATGAGGGGGTCTTTCATCTCATCCAGGATCCGTTTGTCAATTTTAATATCTTCCCCCCTTATCACCAGTTCCACCTCCTTCCCGTGATCACGGGAGAGCTTGCGGACGAACGCAGGAAAAATATCAAGGAGGGATGAGAACGGAAGCATCAACACTGTCTTCATGTCATCCAGGAGACCTTCCACTATTTTATCAAGTAAGCGGTAATCATCTTCGCATGACCTGTGCAGTGCAGCAAGTCTATGCTCCGTTGATTTGACATAAGTGCTGTTCCACTCCAGGAACTCAAGGTTTTTCATTACTTTCGGATTTATTTTCCTCTGCCGGTCTGCCGGACGGTTCTCAATACTTTGTTCACTATTTTTCTCCAGTGCCCGCCGGATACTGCGCACATCATGCCGGATATTCTCCCACTCCTTTTTCCATTGAGCAAAAGAGGCGGTTATTTCCCGCAATTCAGCGCTGCGGTGACCGGCCGACTGTTTCACAGAGAGCAGTTCCTCTGCCTGAAGCAGGATCGAATCAAGCTTTGCTGTGGATACTCTCACAGTCCCTGTGAATACTGGTTTTTCCACCTGGGGTGCTTCTATTGCCTGCGCAGCAGCAGGCACTTCTGTTTCTATCTTTTCCGGTTCTTCCTCTTTGTGCGGCTGCACAACACCCGCGGCTTCACTTTCAAGTCTATGGGTAAGTTCCTTTATCATAGATCTCTCTGAAGCAGTTCGTTTGGCCCCGGCAGATAAAAGGAGACTGTTGAGAGTATCAACTGTCTGGTGAAGCACATCAAAAAGGTCGGGGGACAGGGCAGTCTCTTTACGTTTCAATGTCGCAAAGACACTCTCCAGATTCTGGCAGACCGATTCGATGTCTGTCATGTTCACGGCACGGGCAGCGCCTTTTAAACTGTGCACCTCCCTGAAGACCGTCTCGATGACTTCCATCTGCTTTTCAACTGTCTGCGCTTTCTCCAGTTCGATGAGACCGGAAGATATTGCATTGATATGCTCTCCGGCCTCTATTTTGAAGGTTTCCTGAAGTTTTTTCAGGAATTCGTTATTCTTTGTACCCATACGGCTCAACCTTTACATGGTAGTTTCTTACTCTTTTTTGGTTTCTATCATTGAACTCAACTGCTGTGCCAGTTCATTCAGATTTTTTGCCGCCTGTTCTACCTGCTTTATTCCGGCTACATTTTGCGTGGTAGCCTGTTTGATATTTTCCATGGCCGAAGCAATCTGGTCCATACCCACGAGCTGCTGCTGGCTGGATGCTGCGATCTGGATTGCCGACTGCGAGGATTCGACAATGCTGTTGGCCAGCATCCGGATGGATTCGCCTGCTTCTGTGGTTTGCTTCACACCCGTCTCCACCGACTTGCTTCCCTGTTCAGTTGCCATTACTGCTGCGTTCACAGCCTTTTGAATGTCACTAAGGATCACCCGGATCTGCACTGTAGCCTCTTTGGATTGATCTGCAAGATTCCTGACCTCCTGTGCGACTACAGCGAACCCCTTGCCCTGTTCGCCTGCTTTGGCCGCTTCAATGGATGCATTGACTGCAAGGAGATTGGACTGTTCTGCCACATCATTGACCGTGGCAATGATACCTCCGATGATCCTGGTTTGTTCACTGAGCATCACTATGGTTTCTGCAATGGACTCCATCTGTTCCCTGATATTGTTCATTCCTTCAATGCTCTTTTCCACAGACATCAGGCCGCTCCTGGATACCTGCACAGTCTTTTGTGCAGTATCGGAAACATCCTTTGCTTTATTGGTTGAGACCTGGGCCGTCTGCCTGACCTCTTCCACTGTTGTGGTGGTTTCACTTGCAGCCGTTGCCGTTTCTTCAGAGCTGGAGGCAACCTGGGTCGTGGTGGCCAGGATCTGGGTAGAGGTTGAAGACAGCAGGGCGATACTGTCCCGCAACTGACGGGTGATCGTCCGGGTGAGCAGGAAAGCGAATGCCAGACCTGAAATGATGGCAAGGATCGAGATCACGGTCATCACAGTGGATAGACGGTCTACTACTGTCGTGACATCTGCCCGCTCTTTAGCCTGCAAACTCCTTTGCAGTTCGCCAAACTCCTCGGCCTTCTCGATTAATTCATATGTTATGGGGCGGGCCTCTTCAATGCCCAGCTCAAGCGCCTCAGTGTGGTTTCCCTGCTGTGCAAGTGCAATCACCTTTTGCTGCGCCTGCTCGTGCTTCACACGGAGATTTTCTATGTCATTCAAAATAATGACTTCTTCTTCAGTGAGAACCCTGTTTCGCATTTCGTCCATGATCTCATCGAACTGCCGGTAATCCTCCTGCAGATCATCCAGGTATTCCTGCTGTTTGTCGGAATAAAGGAGAATGGCGCGGTAGTGGGCGACCTGGTCCCTGACCTCGAACCTGAGTTCGTTGGAGCTATCAACCTGCCTCTCCCTCACATCAATAAATTCGCTGTAGGTGTCCTGGGTGATATTGAGGGAATAGAATGCAACCCCTGTTATAATTACCAGCATCACCAGTACAATCAAGTATCCTCCTAAGATTTTCTTACCAATATCCATGATTTATTCTCCTGCTTTTTAATTATTCTAATTAATTGTTTATTTTGTTATAAGGACTATACTTCCTTATGGACAATTATTTTCTCATCAGAGAGGATCATTTCCATATCGAGAACCACTAATCGTTCCTTCGTCACTCCCCTCAGGTACTCAGCACGGATTCCCGTCAATGTGGGAAGCGAGGGCTGCAGTTCGCTAAGCGCAACACTGCATACACCGGGAATGACATCTGCCAGAATACCGAACTCCATTTTACCGTCATTGACAATGATGACCTTATTGAGATCAGTCAGCCCCTTTTCAGGAAGATCAAAGAATTTCTTGATATCTATGACCGAGATGATCTGTCCCCGAACATTGATAATGCCCAGAACAAAAGGCGGCGTGCACGGCAGCGGTGTAAGTTCCTTCATTGGATAGACCTCGCGGATATAGCCCGACTCGATACCGTACTTTTCGTATGCCAGGAGGAACTCCACGATTTCGAGATATTCTTCGGCTGTGTCCTTATCTTCCGGTTCCTGCGCCAGCGCTATCGCTCTTTCTTTTAAGATTCTTTTCTTTTCACTGGCAGACGGCATCCATTCCTGCTCGACTGCCGCCCGGGCATCTGCCAGATTGCGGTGGATTATACTCCAGTCTATCGAAGCAGTGTGCTTTTCATCTGACGTATTCTCAATCATACCGATTCCTCCTCTCCTGTTATTGAGGTTATGATCTCAGAGAGTCTGCCGGCAGTAATGCCCTCAGACTCAGGCAGGATATCTTCATGATCATAACCGCGCAGGAGCATTAGAGCATTCCTGAAATGCCTATTCGATTCCCTGCGCCTGCCCCGCCGCATGGCGAGATCACCAAGAGCAAAATGAGCGAGCACAAAGTCCTGGTCGAGATAGAGCGCCCGTTTCAGCGGTACGACCGCATCATCAATTGAGCCCTGCTCCTGAAGGATTGCAGCACGCAGATAATGCAATCCTGAATTGAGCTTGTCGGCAGTAATTGCTTTTTCACACCACTCCAGCGCTTCGTCAAGTCTGCCCTGGTTGGCATAGGCCCTCGCTAAAAAAGTGGCCGCTTTCGGATCCTTCTTATCGTCTGCGATAAGCTTAAGAATTCTATCTGCAGCTTCAATATAACGGCCCTGCGTATCTGAGGTTTGTGGTTCTGCCGTCTTTTGTTCATCAATTGCTGGTGGAAGGGACGGCCCCGGACGTTTCGGTAGAGTTTCTCTATTTTCTACGGAGAACGTGACCTCTGGGTTTATTTCTGTAATAAATCCGGGAGGGGTTTGAAGTGATATGTTCGCTTCTTCATCCGGTCCGGCCTGAAGAATTTCCAATGTTTGCGGCAGCCTGCCGGCTTTCCTGTAGAGGATCGCATCAGGAAAATTGACTGATGTGAACTGTGAAAAAAGAAAATGGGAGGTCTCGCTGGGACTGACAATAAGCCAGCCGTCGTCAACAAGGGAGTGGTAAAGCTTATCGATCACTTGCTTCGCACGCTCAGGTGCAAAATACATCAGCACATTGCGGCAGAAGATGATGTCCATTGCATTGGTGCTGTTCAGGATCGACGGATATGTATCTTCTGCAAGATTATGATAGGAAAACGTCACCATCTCCTTAATAGGGGAAATAATCTCAAAAAGGCTGTCGTCTCTCTTTTTGAAATATCTTTCCTTAACCCACTGCGGTGTATCGCGAAATGACCATTCACTGTACACGCCCTCAGAGGCTTTCTTAAGAAAACGAGGATTAATGTCTGTTGCCAGAATTCTAATGTTCCAGTCCTTCCGGTCAGGGATCAGTTTGCTGAACAGGATGGCTAAGGAATATGCCTCCTCGCCGGTCGAGCAGCCGACGCTCCATATCCTCAGATGCTGTCCGGATCCCCGGCGGGAGCGAATCAGTTGGGGTAAAATATGCTCTTTGAGTACCTCAAAACTTTTCTTCTGCCTGAAGAAATAAGTTTCCCCAACGGTAAGATGGCTTGCCAGTATCTCTATCTGGCTCTTTGTGTGCGGTGAAGACAGCAACCACCCGGCGCACGATTGTGCATCCTTGAAACCGAACTCCGTAGCGGCAGAGCATATCTTACGTTCAAGGTCATCCCAGCGCTTTTTTGGAAAGTACAGGCCGATCCGGTCGGCCACGAATTCACTCAGGTGCAAAAGCATGGTGTCTGGAATGCTCTCTGTCATTTTCCCCCCCTGATTTCTTTAATGCATTATCCAGCATCTTTTCTTCTTCAAGGGAAAGAAATGTATCGAGGTCGTGAATAAGGATCATGCCGTCTTCGAGTTTTACCACACCTTCAACATATTCCATGCCGGGAAGGATCTTCCCGGCCTCAACGACTTTTTCTTTAGAGTATTCAACAACACTGCTTACGGAATCTGCAGCAACTGCAACGCTCCGCCGCGGTGTGTGGGCGATAACCAACTGATCGCCCAGCTCGATTTCTCTTTCCGGCAAATGGAAGCGCCTGCGCATATTTATAACTGGTATGACCCGTCCCTGCAGATTGACCACACCAGGAACGATCCCAGGTGCTTTTGGCAGAGGAGTGATCTCAACCATACGGACGACTCTTTCCACGGCTGAAAGATGCAATGCATAACGGTTCTCATCCAGGGTAAAGACAACCAGTTGATCCGGGTTTTTCACAGGCGGCCCACTTCCCTATCCTGATATGATATCAGGCCTGCCAGCTGTTTTAGATTAACTTCAGCAAGCCTGCGCCCGATGAGGTTGCGAACCTGTGTAGGAGGTGCAGGCATCCGGGTGGCTTTCCGGGCCTCATCCCTGAAAAGCAGGTTGTTGAACAAAACCGGAATGGCAGAGCTGAACCGTATCTCCCGCATTTTGAATATCAGACCGTCATGGTCATATGCCGGGAGGCTGTGAGGTGCATAAATAAGTCTGATTTTGCAATTCGGGTTTCCCATGATTACTCCCAAAGTATTGATCTGCACTTTTTAGATGAACATTGAGCTAATGCCTTGATCGTATAATGTACATTATTATTATCAACATTATGATAGACCATAACTGGATAAATACTTTGCCCATATGTTAAAAATTGACTGAAATGCCCTGAATTATATTGTTAAGAACCGGCTTTGGGGTGAATTTGAGGGGTTATCCGACAATCTCTTGCTTTTCTTCCATATGCCTTGTACGCCTTTTAATCTCGTGTATTCATAACCTTTGAGATAGAGTTCCACGATCTTGGTTTTGTGAGAAATAGTTGGACCAATGTCCTGGATCGACCCTCTTGTGGGAATGATTATCTCCTATTTCTTAAGATAAGCTATGTCCCTTTGTATTGTCCGTCTGCCGCTGTTCAGGAG
>JAKRWB010000465.1 GCA_022353185.1 ANME-2 cluster archaeon
GAAGGGATTTATGATGGTATCTATGAAACCTTTTTTTCTTCGGAAAGATAAAAGATTAAAGGTGCATTCATTCCTTTGTCTCATCTTTCGCACCCCTAAATGGGATTGTTTTTCTATTTTTCATGAGTTTCGGCTATATGGGTATATGGCAACGCTTTAAATTAGAGAAGTTTGAAATTATATCTGCGCCCATTCAAATCTTTGACTCCCATAGAATTAACAACATTGAATGCAGATTCCAACTTCCTCATAACATCTTCTTGTTTTGGATTTCTTTCAACAATTATATTTCGTTGATCCCCATCAATTTTCACCTTGCCATGAAGATCAAATACCACATCATAAAGCCGCTGTAAGGTCATTTTTTCACCATTGAAACATTCATCCAGCAGATAACAACAAATATTCGCAAAGGAAATCTTGAAACAAGTCATTATCTGGTCTAACTCCACATCCACACTATATATCTTCTTCTTATCTATGATTCTTGCAAGTTCATCTTTTTTTTTCTTCAGTGATGTAAACTGTTTCGGGTGATCTTTTTCTATCTTCTTTATTTTCCTTTTAATACTATTTATTTCCTTTTGAATGCTCTTTAGAGATTGCATATCACGCTCAGACAGTCTTCGTGTTCCTTTTATAATTGTTGACTTCTCCCTGTATATTCTCTCTTCATTAATTTTTAACTGTAAAGTTTCTTCCATATTCCTTATTTCATCTAGAGGATCTCTCAATTCCCATTCGAGTTCATTTTTCTGTCTCTGAAGTCGCTCGATCTTCTCAAGAACCGTGATATTGTCCACCAACTTCTTGCCATAACCAACCACACGATGAATATTTACACCGCTCTTCATATCTCTGAAATCAAGCTCTTGCGCAGGCCATCGGTTAAAGTAAGACTTCACAACATTATCTGTGGTGAATATTTCCTCTGATAAATTTGTTATGAGAACAGATGTTCTGCCATTGTCCCAATGAACTTGTACCGCTCTTGTCTCGAATATGTAACCCTTCTCGTTAGAATCTTCAAGCTCTATAGTGCAATCTACTAGATATGCATCGCCAAAGTCATATCGTTTTTTCTCGGATACAGATTTAATCTTCCTATCATTGATCTGGTTGGAATCCAGGATTGTTATGAAGTGATAACCAGAACCAGATAGTTCACGTAAAGTTTTAACACCATTTCCACCACCATCCAGTATTAAAATCCTGTTTACTGTAATTTTGTTACCTAATGTTGTAGTATCCTTGAGATATTGGCTTATTTTATCCATCATACCAAGTGAGTTCTTCCCAAGATCAGCATGACCATTGAATGTCTGGAAATAGATGGGATGTCCTTGTCCATCATGAATAAAAACCTGCTCTAAGCAGTTCATCACCCTGCCAAGCATTGTTACCTTGCCTTTATGGCATGGCTTGGATGACCAGAGTGCTTTAGTGTTGCCATCGATGTAATAACATGTGAAAATGTTATCTGAACCGTTTCTACTGCTCCAGAAGTCGATCCAGAACTTTGCTGTTACTTCTATCAGCTCATTGGATATTTGAAGGTATTTCAACTCTCTGATGTGCTTATCCAGGGTAGCTGCTTTGTAATTGAATCCACAAAGGTATTTTAAGGCATTACCTCTTGGATTGTCCACACTTTTAACTCTCCCGTTAGCTGTTGCAATGGGCAGTGAAAAAAGAGCAAGCATATATCGCATAATGGATTCTCTGGAAAGTGAGAATATATTCATTGAAGCAAACCTTTTATTTTCAATTTTTTCTTCCAATGGCTTAAATCTTGATTCCCTCACTTGAGATTGGTTATTATATTCTGATGTGAATCTACCTTTTGACCGTAGATCCTGATGATCTTTCTGGATTAATTCACTTTCTTTGAATACATCGGATTCCTTCTTTTTTTGCGCACACCAGTATATTGAATCGGTGATCGCATCGATTAAACCACTGTTGAGGGCGAGGGCAACCACCATCTCGGAGGCTCCTGATTCGTTTACTGAAGCGTACACGCTCCAAATCAAATCATGCTCCCTGCGAAAATCATTGATTACTGTGTTGGAGATGGTGGTTTTAAATTCGTTTTTGATTGTGTTTTGAACTTCCGTGGAAGTCAAAGAAAGATTATGCTTGAGTAAACCTTTTACAAAACTCTTCATCTCGTCTGAAAATTTCAGATTATTACCATTTCTTCTCTGATCATACAAGCCTTCTATTCCAAATTTTTCTATCGCTTTCTTATAAAGATAATATTGTGCTTGTCCGAATGGCAAGTTTTTTTCCTTGAAGTATTTATTGACTGATAAAGGGGATTCTTTAACATCTTTCATAACTTGCAGAATCGTAGATACTCTACTCTCCTGATTTATTCCAATCATGAATTTATAAAGGAAGTTACTATATTTAAATGTTCTCTAATTTAACCCGTTGCTGAGCCGAAAGTCATGTAATACTATCGGATTTATATTCAACTTTGAGATCGAAAATCCATTTAATATTATCGTCCAAGGATAACCACAAGTTACCTTTCAAGAGCTATACAGGTCCGGTTGCAATAATTAGAGGTCTGTAATTTTTGTTCTGCGCATCCTCTATGATTTAAATTCTCAAGCAGAAACTAAATAAGAAACTATTTAATGGTGTTAATTTGTTTGTGTGTTAAATCGTGTAGGTGGTCAAATGAAAAAAATATTGATAATTAGTATTTTGATAATTGGCATCGTTTTTATTTCTGGATGTACAAGTGAAGATAATACAAAATCTGAAACTTCAACTAGTACTCAAAGTAATCAAGAATCTGATAGTCAAAATTCTGAATTAATAATTAAACCAAGTGATGTTCCCGAACTTAGGCTTTTAAGTTATCAATATTTTGCCTATCCAAAAAGTGAGTCATGGGTTGAAGTAATTACTCCGCATGCTGTACCTGGTAAATACTATGAAGATACCTTGCCAATCGGATATAGATATGCTGGGCAATTATCTACATGGGGTGATGATTCTGGAAGGAGAGTTAATTTTGTGTTGGCTAAATATGATTCGAATTCTGGATTTTTAGATCATTTCAACGAAATTAAACAGTATGGTAATACGAAGAAAGAAAATCCAGATTCATATAAAAATTTTGAAGATGGAGACCCAAAAATAGGAGAAAACTCTTATTATTCCACAGAAAAAGATATTGTAGAAACTACACAATTAGAATTTACCCATGAAAATGATCATATCTATATTCTTGTAACTGATGAAGCAAATACTCTAAATGAGGCAATTCGATTAGCAAAAATAATTGAAAGTAGGCTCGATTAATAAATAAAATTGCATGTATTTTTTTTAAAAAAAAATGTACTTTGCGCCCTCCCGATGCCTCCTGCTTCTAGCAGGAGGTAGTTGACTGCAATATTACAATTCCGACCCCTC
>JAKRWB010000466.1 GCA_022353185.1 ANME-2 cluster archaeon
CGATGGTAAGACCTTGGTTTTCAAGGCAGAAAACACATAATCTAATATTGCCAAAAAAGTGCCATTTCAGAAATCCCTATTTAGTGACGAAATAGGGCTATAACTGAATTTTGATGTTGTGTCAACCGACATATAGTTTAAATATTTTCTCGTATATTATAAACGAGTGCAGCATGTAAGAACATGGTTCGGGATTTATACGGTGAAAAATGGACACGTACTTACATGTGACCCATATCCTAAAGACGTCAAAACCCTTGTGGACAGATTGCAGGAAATTCAATCAAGTTTAATGTCCAATAATCTGGACGGCTTGGACCTGCGAATCGCTGCAAAAGAATGTGGGTTTGTGACTACCGACGAGGAATATGATGCCCTTTTTCATGCGGTATATACTGAACTTGCTATTCGGCAGGTTGCAGCCAGCAGGTCGAACGACACAATACTTGTCCAGTCTATTGAAGCACTGGACGATCTGGACAGGATTACTAATGTGCTGTCTGAGCGGTTGAAAGAAATGTATGACCTGAATTTCCCTGAAATCGGATTAAAAGGCGAAAAGCTCGTATATTTTGTATCTAAACATGGGACCCGGAATGATTTTAAACAATGTGGTTTGGATGATAAGAACATCAATACCATTGCAAAAAGCTCAACTGGAATGGAACTTCCTGAAGCATTTGCGAATAGTATCAAGGACATGGCATCGAATATTGCCGGACTTTATGCTGACAAAGACCAGATTTCCAAATTTATTGAAACCCACATGGAGAGTAACTATTCCAATCTATCCGATACTGCAGGTGTCCATATCGGTGCCAGATTGATCAGTATTGCAGGCGGGGTTCAAAAACTTGCCAACATGCCATCAAGCACTATTCAGGTACTAGGTGCAGAAAAGGCACTGTTCAAACATCTCAGGGGTAATGCTACTTCACCCAAACACGGCGTAATATTCCAGCATCCTCTTGTCAGGGACGCCCCCTGGTGGCAGAGGGGTAAGATTGCACGATTACTGGCAGCAAAGATAGCCCTGGCTGTGCGAGTGGACTTCTTTGCAGGGGATTTCAGGAAAGAGATTGCAGAGGACCTTGACCGGAAGGTTGAAGAACTACGCAAAAAGTATCCAAACCCACCAAACCGAAAGGGTAGAAAATAACCAGCCACACTACTGATTTGTCGTATTTTTATTCAATAATCCACACACGATTCAATAAACCTGGGTGCAAACTCCCGGTACGATGCCGCATGCAGATGAGAATAGACTCCCATTGTATTCTTAACCATCAATCCGTCGTACCCGTCTTTAATCCCAATACCTCTCTCCAGTTTTATCCCGAACCTGGCATCATCAGGGAGATCAATAATCTCTGAATGGTGGAATTCATGACCCAAAAATGTGTCTTTATTACTTCCGATAGGTGTGCTTTCAACAAAACTGCCACGGCTGTAACTGACTACCCGGCTCTGCCCCATCAGTGTCCTGCCCGGCAGCGCGCCCACCATTGCATATTCACCTTCAGGCATATCTGCAGTGCGGTACGAAGATGTCCTTACTTTCCCTGTAATTATTTCATTGGTAAGATACATCAATCCGCCGCATTCAGCGTAAATCGGCCTTCCGGCCTGGGACATCTCTTTTATGTGCTGTCGCATACTTTCGTTGGCTGATAGTCCAGGCGCAAACAGTTCGGGGTACCCGCCTCCAATGTACAGCCCGTCCATTTCGGGCGGCTGGGCATCATTCAAAGGACTGAAAAATACCAGATTCGCACCTGCCAGTTCAAGCAGGTCAAGATTGTCGCGGTAATAAAAATTAAACGCTTCGTCCAGGGCCACACCAATAACAGGATTATTCCCTTTTGGGCCGGGTACGAATATGTCAGGTTCAG
>JAKRWB010000467.1 GCA_022353185.1 ANME-2 cluster archaeon
TTATTGGCGGATTACCACAAAATCCGGGAGGGTAATGAGGGATTACCGCAATCGTGCGGCAATTCATGTGAAACATCCGGTAATCTGTCATTAACATCCCAACCCAGCAAAATCCGGCTAATCCTTAACCTTGAACATGTGGGTGACATGGGCAAGCGAGGATAAGAGGAACATAGCACTGATGAACCTTAACTCTGCTTTTTAGGGAATATAACAAGTCCAAGTTTTTCATCCAAGTCACGTACCTTCTTTGGCACTTCAGTAATCAAGCCTCCCTCCTTCAAATCAATGTGGTATACTCTACTATACTTGTGCAACAAATCAAACGGTGTAATCTTGCGACTCAGCCCAACCTTCTTCAATAGATTCTCTATTGTGCAATGTATGTAAAGAGAAATGAATGAAATAAAGACGTGTCCAAAAACGCTCTCATCACTTTGCAGATATAATTTATCGGCATCAAGAACAGTCTTGTATGTATCGAACATCTTCTCAACAGATTCTCTTTTTTTTAATAGCTCAAATACCTCATATCCCTCAACGTCCAAATTGGACACAATAAGAATTTGTCCAGCTCTTTTCATCTTTTCGTTGAGTTGCTTCTTGTCGATCTTTCCTTCCTCCAGCTTCTTGTACAGCGTTTTCTGCTCCTCAAGCTTCAGATCTTGATCATCAAAAAGATAAAGGGTATAGTTATCGAACTTCTTTTTCCCACATCTAATCAAGCGTTTATGATATGTGAAATGCTCATTTAGATGAATGCGGTTTTTGTAGTATTTACTATTCCTTTTTGTGGGAAGTATGTAAGACATCTTCATTTCTTTAAGAAATTCCATTGTACCATCGGAAAAGAAACCACGGTCTAGAATCAAGGTCTTCCCTTTTGCATCAATTTCTTTGATTGAGTTATACAACGTAGCTATGTCCTTTACACTTCCTGGAATGGATCGTATCATTACTGGTAAACCGGTATCAGCACTGCACAAAAGTGCAAAATTTATTTGCGGCACATGCAAATGGTTCTTATTATACCCTTTCTCTGCTTGAGCTATGCTCATGGAACGTGAGAACATGGAACTCAAGTCATAAACCAGTTGATTACTTTGATCAACTAGTTTCTTGAATATTGCATTTTGACCAATACGGTTTATACCTACTCTATGTAATACTTTGGAGAGATTTTTTGGATTCAGTTGAGGGTCGATGTGCTCGACATTGTAGAGTTTCTCCCATGATTCTTTTGCACGTTTCATGGGGACGTATCCATTGATACGAACCATTGCAAGTGAATAAACTTCTTCCCAACAATCTGGAAACGCATCCATCAATAATGGTTTGAGTGTTTTCATCGACTCATGTAGTACCATTGAGTTCCCATATTCTGTAACATTTCTTATATCGGATGAAGTAAGTTTTTTTCGCTTTCTTGATTCGATTAATCCTTCATCTTTGTCGAGTTTACCAATGTATTTGGAGGTTTTTCGTGGTTTTTTGAGCTCCTTATCCCAGTAGGTTGTTGAGTGGTAGACATAGTGATTTTTGCCTATTAATTTTAGTTCAAGACACTTTATGCCTTGTTCTCTCTGCTCTTCTAACCAGTTCTTTGCCCATTTATCCATATTCAGTAATTAGGGAATAATAATATATAAAAGTATCTAGATAATCGAGTGGAGGCGAAAACAAATTAAAAAATTGAAATAAGATATTCCCTATTTCGGCGGAGTTAAGGATATATATAGGGATTTCTGAAATGGCACTTATTTTGCAATATTAGATCATGTGTTTTTTACTTATAGTGCTTGTCTCGT
>JAKRWB010000468.1 GCA_022353185.1 ANME-2 cluster archaeon
CGGGAGGGCCGTCTATGATAATTAAATCCTTGTTATATTTGTCAGCCAGTATCCGTGCATTATTTCTTACCATGGATATTAATTTTCCAGTGGCTTCCTCGGCAGTATTAAGCACGGCATGCGACATAGGTCCGAACCGGGTTTTTGAAAGATAAGCAAACCCGGATTTTCTGTCAACCAGGTGTATCGCATCGGCAGGACACACATATTCACATACACCGCACCCCTCGCATCTCTCGTTAATCAGTTTCAGGTCATCATCAATAGCATCAAACCTGCAATATTCCCTGCATTTTCCACATACGGTACATTTTTCCTCATCTTTTGAAGCAATCTTTAATCCCGAAAATTCAACTGTCTCTTTAATCTCAGGTTTGAGGATGAGATGCAGATCCGGAGCGTCCACATCACAATCAGCCAGCACGGCATTTTCAGCCAGGGATGCAAAAGCTGCAGTAATGGTAGTTTTTCCAGTCCCACCCTTACCACTTATGATAGTGAGTTGTTTCATATTTTTACCTTCCTTATTCTCATAGGAAATGCATATCAATGTGTTCCCATAATGACTCTAACACCTAATTTGTCTCTGATTGCATCTGCCAGTTCTTCAGCATACGCACATTTGGGAGGGTTAGGAATTGGTTTTATCAAACATGTACATATAAAGATCACTTCAGCACCTCTGTGTACCATTTCTTTTGCTTGTCTTATTGCATCTCTGCCAGGACATCCTCCACATGTTATCATACCAATGATGGCAATATCTTCACTTTTAAATTCTTCAAATTTCCCAGTCCTGGTCTTTATTGCATTAAAACATGCTGTCCCCGGACATGCCCTTGCAGCCATTTCACATCTAACCAATCCGATTTTCGTCATTTTATAATCACCCTTTAAATCCTTTTTGTATCCAATTGTTGCAAATTTTCCGATTGTATCTTATCAAACAACTGAACAAACTTCTCCTTCCATTCCGGCATTTCCAGAACAAAGGGTGTACCGTTTGAATAAAGCCTTGCAATATCTTCATTTTGTGGAATCTTCATAAGAATAGGAATATTTCTTTCCATACAGAATTTTTCAACTCTGTCATCACCAATACCATCCCGATTTATTATCACTCCAAATGGAACTGCTAAGTGTTGCACTACTTCAACTGCAAGTTTCAGATCATACAGGCCAAAGGGCGTGGGTTCTGTAACAAGCAGACAAAAATCACTGTCCCTTATGGTTTCAACAGCAGGGCAGGAAGCACCGGGTGATGAATCAAGGATTGCATTTTTTCCTTTCGAGATTCTCTTTTTCAGGGTTTTAATTACCGGAGTCGCCATAGGTTCCCCGATATTTAGCACTCCATGATAAAATTCAACTCCATCTGAAGTCCCCCCCTCAATTATGCCAATAATACGCTTCTCCTCAGTAATGGCATCTTTGGGACACACCAATGCACAACCTCCGCAACCATGGCATAACTCTGGGAATAAAAGAACTTTAGAAGGCAGTACACCAATGGCATTGTACTGGCAAAATTTTGAACATTTCCCGCAGAAGTCACACTTTTCTTTATCGACTACAGGAACTGACAGATATACATCTTCAACCTTTTCCAAATCCATATCAAAGAACAGATGGGAATTTGGCTCTTCAACATCACAATCCAGCAACTGTGCATTAGCAATGCTAAGCGCCATATTAGTTGCTATCGTAGTCTTACCGGTTCCGCCTTTTCCGCTTGCAACAGATATTATTATTCTAATCACCTCAAATCTATTTACTGAGTATCCCTATAAATTTTGCTGGCAAAAGATATGGCATATTCTGATATTCTACACGTACCAAACTTCCATCTGATAGCATAGAATCAATATTCCCGGATTCAGAGAATCTTAACTCAATATCCCTTGCCTGTTCTTCTCTTAATGGATGCCGGGAACATATCTCTGTAATTGCAGTTCTGGCATCCGGATAGTTATCAAAACCAAATTCGCCGGACTCATAATCAGTAAGGTCCAGTATTGTACCAAAAATCTCATGTGCCCGGATTATTCTCCCTGGTTCG
The DNA here is from genome assembly GCA_022353185.1 of ANME-2 cluster archaeon. GTDB lineage: Archaea > Halobacteriota > Methanosarcinia > Methanosarcinales > Methanocomedenaceae > Methanocomedens_B. The sequence continues at coordinate 2,060 of JAKRWB010000468.1, forward strand.
GGCGGTCTGACACCTGGTTTTGCAGGCGGTCGAATTGGAACTGAAATGTAGATGCGGTCAGGTTTTACCTGTTTAATGGCATCATTTATTTCCATTAAAGATTTATCTGAATCATTCACATCCTTAACCAGCATGACCTCAAGCCATATTTTACCTGAATACTCTTTCCTGAAATCAACCTGACCCTGAAGCATTTCTTCAAATCCAATACTACCATGAGGTCTGTTCAGTGTTCTAAAAACGTCCTCACTTCCGGCATCAAGTGTGGGAAGTACCACATCGCTGCTTTCAAGGTCCTGCCTTACATCCTTCATGAATAAGAGGGAACCGTTTGTGATCACAGCCACAGGTATCTGCCATTGTTGTTTGCACTTACCAATCAACCAGCCAAGGTCTTTGCACAGTGTTGGTTCACCATCTCCAACAAATGTGATGTAATCAATATTTGCGGAATTTATTACTTTTACTGCTTTTCCAATATCAGACAGTATATCTTCTTTTGGATAGAAACTTTCACGTCTTACCTGTACCCTGCCCGTTTGACCCAATTGACAGTAGATGCAGTTGTATGAACAGGTTTTTGGTGGTATGGGACTTACTCCTAATGAGCGCCCCAACCTTCTGGAAGGAACAGGACCATAAGCATACATATTATCCTGAACCTCTTTTTAAAATAATATCTCCTTGTTGTGCTCCAAATTCTTTTGCAATCAATGGGCATTTTGCTATGAGCATAAAGAATATCTTTTCAATATCAGGAAGAGTTTCATAATTCCTCTGTCCTTTACTAATTATCATATTATTTTCTGCAATAATATCTGGAAATGTTTTGTCTGAATGATTGTGTCTATTTCCATCGACTTCAATATTCATGATTTCAACACCCGGCAATCTATCAATTCCTACATATTCAGCATCTTGCAAAGTGGTATCATTGATAAAAGGTGTCCTTTTTACAGCACAAAAAATGTTTTTGAATTTATATTTACTAATAATCGTTTCAAGCAGTATCTTGTCAAAAACAATTTCACCGGCATTGTCTGTCAAATATACAAGATTTTCAGCCTTTTCAAGATTATTTACGAATTCTGAAAAATGGTTGATTCTAAATCTCTGTTCCAGCACACGTGAAATGGTCTTATTGATGTCAAAATTTGATCCGGTTCCATAATCTATCACATTTCCTGCTATGGCCAATCTCGCTGCTGTTAAAAGAGGTGTCGCAGATTGGTCTACAATTCGTTTCAACTCAGGATACATTTCCATTGCATAGTCATTGCATTCCTTTTTAATATTCTTGTAAGGATCATCTTCCATGCTTTCTTTTCTGATTATATTATAAACAACATCTGCAATATCAGGTGGAATAGTATTCCAATTCATTTCTAAAAGCCCGGCCATTGCCACTCTCAGGATTTTCTCTTGCTTTTCTACATCATCAATTACTAATCTTACGGCGTCAAGTGCCTGTCTTTGGATGCAAAATATGCAGTCAAGTTGAACGTTCATAGCTTCAAACTCCTTGAAATATAATGATTTTCGAGTTGGAACACCGTATACATGCTTTCATCTAAAGCTCAATAATCTGTCCTGCTTTACATTCCATATATTGGTCTGGAAAAATCGTTTTAATCTCATCTTTGTATCGAGTGCAATGACAGGGCATTATCATAGAAATATCATTCAGACATTCAAAATCATTGAATTTATGAAAACCGCCTATCACTCCATACGGCTCTCCTAAATCTGCAGCCGCATCAATGAAGTTCTCCAAACCCGGATGTGCACAGCCTGTAATGATCACGATGCCCTGATTTAATTTCAACAATAAGGCCTGTTCTTTTATTTTGTTTCCCATTTCACCAGTGGTAAAGACATCAGGAGCGATATTTTTCGGTCCAGTTGCCTCCACCTTACCTGCTTTTTGTTTTATCTCATTCTTCAATTCCCTGGAAAACGAATTGGGAACATATACAGTAACATCCGGGTGCAGTATGTGGGTTAAGCCCCCCATGTGGTCCCAGTGGTCATGCGAAATGACAATTGTATCAATATCCTCTTTATTAACACCAAATCTTTCCATGTTGTAAAGAAGAATATTGCCATCCCAGCCGGTATCGAACATAATCTTTCGTTTTCCTGTTTCGACCAAACAGGAAAACCCCCATCCTTTGACAAAACCATCTTCCGATTCGTTGTCATACAATATTTTCAGTCTCATATTTATATAATAAATTGAATGGGATTTATTTGACCTTCCAGTCATACCCATAAAGGGAGGAAAAAACCTCCCTTACTATAGGCAATTCACTCGCTAAGAACTTCTCTGACA
>JAKRWB010000469.1 GCA_022353185.1 ANME-2 cluster archaeon
GAGTACGCAGAGGGACGCAGAGAAAAATAACAACCCTCTGCGATCCTCCGCGTCCTCTGCGGTTAATCTTTTTTGCCATTGGTCATCGGTTAAGGATTTTAATTGATTTAATGCATGTCGTTTTTCGAAATGCGAAAGATAATTATGATTATTTATCCTTAGTTGAAATAGAACACAAATGACACTCATTTGACGGATTCCCACAGATATTATATTATCCGTGCCAATCCGTGTTCCATCCCATTTTTCTCTCTTAACCGATGACATTTGGACATCATTTAATAGAGTAGTAAACAAACTTTGCGTATTCATCCATAACAACATGTATCTTCCTTCCATCTGTCCACCATTTTTCCGGTTTCAACCAGTTGTTCTCAACAGGGCTGTACATAAGTAATATATCATCATTGTTAAAAACCTTGCTAAATATATGATTTGACATGGTCCCATTTTCCTGTTATTTTCAAAACGCTGATTCAACCTTAGATCTGCGTCTTTTATATTTATTCTACACCGCTGCAACCATAAATCTGCGTAACCTGCACGCCCTTAAGGCGTAGCAGGCATTCACTTCCTGCGGAAGTGAATGTATCAGCGTTAATCTGCGTCTAATATTTTTTTTGAGATCAAGGATTTTGGAATTGTGCCAAATAACCTTTGCCCTTAATATTCGGAGATTTTTTATTATTTTCTGGACGATCCGGAAAACCGTAGAGTACGCACAGACAAATAACAACCCTCCGCGGTCCTCTGCAGTAAATTAACAAGACTCAGAAGCTCCACGCATATGTTTTTATACCTGTGGTTCTTTGCCAGTGCATAAATGAAAATATTGGTATCTACAAAAACTTCTGTTTCAGTGAATTCTGCAAGGTTCATTCTATCCATTGGGAAACCTCATCATTCAGAAGTTCATCAATTTCTATTTCAGGGACATCCATTTCAACATGGAAGAATCGTTTTTCTTTCTTTTTAGGGACAGTGACTAACCTGTCACCAATTAATTTTACATCTTTATTCTTAACGAGATCCATAACATCCGTCTCACTAATCGCCATTATTATCACCAAAATGTATTATATCTTATACAATATATATCATGTTACCAGCGTTGACACTTTAGTATCAGGTAGCATATACCTTTCATAATATTGTGACCGTTTCAATTCGTGTTGGTGAATATAATTAGAAGTATTTGTGGCATGAGATCGCCATATTATAGTTTTCCGCTAAACATATCAAAAAAAACAACGAACAGGTACGAACTCGAAACGAACTCTGGGTAATATGAGTTCGTCCCGGTTCGTTTT
>JAKRWB010000470.1 GCA_022353185.1 ANME-2 cluster archaeon
ACCCCGACTGGCATTGACGCAATCCTGTGGGCTAAGCAGGCAGAGGAGCTGGGTGCGGGTGAGATTCTATTGACCAGCATGGACCGTGACGGTACCTATGACGGATATGATATCCCAATCACCCGGGCCGTTTCGGATGCGGTGGATATACCGGTGATAGCTTCGGGGGGTGCTTCGGGGCCTGAGCATATGTACGAGGCGTTTGTAGAGGGACATGCTGATGCGGCACTGGCGGCGAGTATTTTCCATTTCGGTGAATATACTGTCGAAGGTGTGAAAGAATATCTGGATGTAAGAGGTCTGCCTGTCAGGTCGATACGTCATGTAGAGGTATGAAATCAGAGCATCAATTCGACAATATGTGTACTCAATTTCGTTAGTCACAATGGAGCCGTTTGCTTGTTTTGGCCTATAATTGACCGCAAAAGATATAATAGGGTAATCACTTATAGAACACTTATAATCCATGTTATGACGGGATTACGAGGGTGATGAAACCACAGGCGGTAATTGTCGAACTATATTGGTTTGCAATGATGCATGTGGAAAGTAACTCAGATAGGGCGCTGATGGCGGTTCTATCAGTAACATACGATTATCACTCATATAATGAAACCCGCATCTGCGGGTGGATATCCAAAAAAAAAATGGAGGAAAAGAAATGAATAAGAAAATATCAGCAGTATTAATATCTGCACTCATGGTGCTGACCATGTTTACAGCATTGGTGCCTTCTGCATCAGCTGCAATTACAGTGGCACCACCTTACGAGTTTATTGGAGTTGTAAATCAAACTCCTGTAGCACCGGAATTTTTCAATATATCTGCAACATCAGCAGTAAATCCAAGCATATTATACTATGACCTGGACGATTTAGATGGTGATGAGACACTTGAGATGTTCACCTACATTGGTGATGAATTAACGATTGATGAAGGTAACCTGACTTATACCACAAGTTCCTGGGAAGATGAGGATGGCAATACATTTGTTGCCTGGCTCGGCGAAAAATATTATGTGGTCGAGAATTCTTCCAGCAAGTGGATCATCAGTGACCTTATTGTGGATGAAGATAGTACCGATGACCATCTTCTGAGAGTTGGCGAAACCCTTACTCTTGCTGAAGGCTGGTCTATCACCGCTCTTGAGATAGAT
>JAKRWB010000471.1 GCA_022353185.1 ANME-2 cluster archaeon
GTATTTGATGAAACCGACACCATCAACATTGGTGTGACTGCGACCGATGCAGATGGCCATGCATTGACCTACACCATCAAGATCGATGGGGTCACCCAAAGCTCAGGTCTGGGCTATGCCTGGGGAACCGATTACTCAAGCGCAGGCGCTCACACGATCGATATCACGGTAAGTGATGGGATAGACCAGGTCACAGAACGGCACATCGTTGTGATCAATAATGTACATCCTCGCTGGGATGTAAATGAAGATCTGGAAGTTAACATTCTGGATATAACTCTCATTGGCCAGAAATATGGCACAGCTGTTGAAGCACCCTACCCGCAGTGGGATGTGAACCAGGATGGTATTATAAACATCCAGGACCTGACAGTTACCAGCTATTACTTCGGGGAAAGTGTGGCTTAAGGGTGCGGGAGAATATCGTTGTTGTGCGGGGAGTGCCGCCATGGCTGTTAACATATATAATTTATGTGTTTTTATAAACTACGGTGGACATAGACCGCATTTAGCGTTTTGGCCATTCTCTGTGTCCTCTGTGACCTGCACGCCTTGCGGGCGTAGCAGGCACTCAACTCCCTAGGAGGTGGGTGCACTCTGTGGTTTATTGCTCATAACTTGTTAGAATTTGCATTTAATTAATCAACATTGTTAGGTTTTTCACTATAGCTGGACGTTGTGCCGGTGGGGTGTCGTTATGGCGTTTGAACACAATTATCTTATAGATTTGATTAGATAAATATTGGACGAGGTTTACGGATGTGCTGAACTGATACATTCCATCTCGAAACCTTTATAAGATTTTAAACTACATGGAATTATCTTAAGAGATATGAGCAAAGAAGCACCTGTAATTGGCATTGACATCGGTGGCGCCAACACCAAATTAGCTTTTGCGGACCGTTCTATTGTTGAACTGCATTATATCCCATTGTGGAAAGATACTCATCTTCCCAGGGCCCTGCAGGATATGGCCATGCGTATCAAACCCGGCAAGGTAGGCGTGGTTATAACCGGCGAACTGGCAGATTGTTTTCCTGACAAGGAACAGGGTGTCAGGTTTATTGTAGATGCTGTGGATGCAGCATTTCCAGGCGCAATGTACCTGGACAACCATGGCATTTTTTCAAACAGCCGCCATATCAGTGACATGCGCTCCCTGGCAGCCGCCAACTGGATGGCTTCGGCAATGCTGGCAGGTAAAGACACCGATTGCATTTTTGTGGATGTAGGCAGTACCACTTCTGACCTTATCCCTGTGAAGAACGGACGCCCGCTGGCAGGAGATACTGACCTGAAACGTATGGGTCGCCATGAACTGCTCTATCGCGGCATGCTTCGTACCAACATTGCAGCATTAATGGGCAGGATAGAGCTGGGGGGCGTGCAGTACAGGGTTGCTTCAGAACTCTTCGCCCAGACCGGTGATGCCAATTTGCTGCTGGGGCACATCCAGCCTGAGGATTATACTTGCGATACGGCCGATGGTGAGGGCAAAACCCCTGAATCTGCAGCCCGGCGCCTGGCCAGGGTGGTGTGTGCGGACACCATAGAACTGAAACATGAGGATATTATGAATATTGCCGGACAGATTTACCGGCACCAGCGGGATGAGCTATCAGAGGCACTGGGAATACTCTCTGAACAGCACGGTATTGAAAAAGTAATGGGTGCAGGCCTGGGTGAGTTACTGGTCCATGATGCTGCCCGGCATGCCGGACTTGAATGTACATTGTTGTCCCGGAAATACGGCCCTGACATCTCAAAGGTATTCCCGGCATACGCAGTTGCCTGCCTGCTAAGCGAATACGATGACGCATGATGACGTTTTCTAAAACTTACTGAAACTTACTGACGCTTACTGATGTCTACTAACGTCTACTGTTACTTAATCTTCCAGCATCCTTTCAATCGCATCCAGGTCAACGTGTGACCTAAAATGCGTAGCTAGCTGGTGGTAGGGGTCAATGTACTTCACTTTGTCCTTAACAGCACTGTATGACATATCACGCCCGATATACAGGAACTCTAAAAACGCATCCCTTAAATGCTCATTCTCGAACAGCCCGTGCAGGTATGTTCCCCATATCAGCCCATTATCATTCACACAACCGTCATCACCAAAAGCAGGTGCACCATCCATAAGATTTGTCTTCCCCATGTGAATCTCGTAGCCTGATACCTGCTGCCCCTTTATGCTGCCCAGGATGGGACCGTTACCTGTCACCGTCTTTTCGGTCTGGAGAGTCTGCTTTTCATATTCAGTGAAATTTGTGGCAATATCCAGCAACCCCAGACCGCTGAAAATTGCAGATTCCCCGCTGACGCCTTCTATACCGCTATCAGTGATAGTCTTACCAAGCATCTGGTAGCCGCCGCAGATGCCGATAATGGGGACGCCTGCCTTTGCCAGTTCAAGTATTCTGGCATCTGAACCGCAATCCTGCAGCACTTTAAGGTCGTCAATGGTGTTCTTGGTGCCGGGAATGATGAGGGCATCGGGGTGCCCGAAGTCGTCACCCGGTTCGATATAATGCACATTTGAATATGGCTCCAGGGGCTCGAAGTCTGTGAAATTGGATATTCTTGGCAGGCGGAGGACTGCAATGTCCACCAGCCCGTTGTCCCTGGGTGCAGATTGTACCTTATCGGCGATGGAGACTGAATCCTCTGAGGGAATGGATAGCTCGGTATATGGTATGACACCCAGTACCGGCACCCCTGTGAGTTCTTCAAGCTGCCGTATGCCCGGTTCAAGTATGGCGGGGTCGCCCCTGAACTTGTTGATTATGATACCTTTGACCAGGGGCGCAATGTCATCTGGAAGCAGTTTCAGGGTGCCGTAGATGCTTGCGAACACGCCGCCGCGCTCGATGTCACCTACAAGGATGATGGGCGGGTGCAGCATCCTGGCGGTGCCGATATTGACCACGTCGCGATGGTAGAGGTTAATCTCAGCAGCGCCTCCGGCCCCTTCTATTACGATGATATCGTACTGTCCGGCCAGCCTTTCGTATGCGCCCTCGACCACTTTCATCATGTCTTCAATGGACTCGTAATAATCTCCTGCGGTGCGGTCGGCAAACGGTTTTCCCAGTACTATCACCTGGGACTGGCGGTCGCCTTTGGGTTTGAGGAGGATTGGATTCATGTCTGCTGTTGGCGAAATGCTGCATGCTTTTGCCTGTATGGCCTGTGCAATACCTATCTCGCTGCCGTCATCGGTTATCCAGGAGTTGAGGCTCATGTTCTGTGCCTTGAAGGGTGCTACGCTGTGGCCCTGTTCGGCAAAGATACGGCACAGGGCTGTGACTATCACACTTTTGCCTACATGGGAGCCTGTGCCCAGTACCATCAGGGGTTTTGCAGTGGGGTTCATTGTCTTTTATCCTGTGTTAATTGACGGCTATGTCTATTCTGAAGATTGAAAAGCATATTGATATAGGGTGAGCCGGGTAAGATTTATGCTGTATTAACCTGAACGTTATTTTCAGGGTTTGATGTTATGAACCAGAACATTGACGATGAAGAACTGGAAGACATGATGATGCGTGGCCCCACGGCCCGTGAGGCAAAGACAGGCGACCATGACATGATGTTCAAGGCATTGGGAAATCCGGTGCGCAGGAAGATTATTGTTTCCATTGGGGCTTTTGGTAAGTCGCTGGCGGAAGTGATGGAAGAGGCAGGGGTTGACCGATCGCAGTTGGATTATCAGCTGGATTTTCTAAGTAAGGGGGAGTATGCTGTGGTTGAGGGGGATGTCTGTCGGTTGACCGATAAGGGATTGGGGCTGCTGTCGAATATTTGAAATGGGGGGCGGAGTGTGGTGGTCAGAACTGTTTTGTTCAAGCTTCGTTACATCTTGTCTGGTGTCAGTTACTAAAAAATATGAAAGATGAAAGTGTGGTGTAAACTTTATATCTTCCCCTGTACAAAGATATACACATGAAAACCATAATCCAGATTCATAAGGAAGGAAAATATTTCGTAGCTGTAGATCTGGTAACAAAGGTAGCGGATCAGGGATTGACTGAAAAGGAAGCGCTTGCAAACTTAAAAAAAGGACTTGAAGAACATTACCAAATCCTTATGGAACTTGCCCCGAAGGATCAAAAGATATCATTCTTAGATATTGAGATTGAAAAATATGCCCAAACTGCCAGTCCTCTCAGCGAAGGATGTTATTAAAGTTCTTACCAAGTCTGGTTTTCTGGTCCACCGTCAAACAGGAAGTCACATTCATTTATGGAATGAAGACCAACGACTGCTTGTCACGGTTCCAAATCATCAAGAACTGGCTAAAGGAACGCTGATATCAATTATGAAACAGGCAAAGATAGAAAAAGATGTCTTTTTATCAAAATTGAGATGAGATTCATTTGTGCGGGCAAGATTGAAGAACTTAAAGCTGGGAAGTTGAATATAAGCCACTGATCTAATTCCGAAACACGTTGACTATACCAACTGCTCCACCTTATGCATCTTTAATAATCCACGTTTCGAGAAACAAAAAAACATCCGCACCCATTCGATTTCACTCAAAAACCTAAAAAAGCAAAAGCTAAACTACCCAAAAACCACTATCTGTCGGCCCACCCAAAATCAGCCAATTTCCACTTATTTCAAACTGTAGGTGTAAGGTTCTAGCTTCAAATCATACCTCAGCATCTTGATTTTTAAGATTCTGAAGATTTGTGACAATTCATCATTAATCTTGATCGGACGATCAACATAAAGTCGTTTATCCTTGAATACTTCATGTTCGTAATAACCAACCACAGACCGTCCCGATTTTATCGTGTAGAGCAGCTCACGGAATGAATAATCCACTCCCTTACCCTTGAGAATCGCCCGCAATAGAGAAACGAAGAAATAACCATAGATAGTAAATATTGTATGTGTTTCAATTCGTCTATCCTTGCTGTGACGTATCGGACAGACACTAAAATCCGTATTCAGTTCCAAAAACCCTTTTTCCACCGTATCTCTGTTCTTATATATCTTTATTATCTCAGTAGGTGCTAAATCACTATGGGTGAACAACGCAAAAAAACCAAACTTCTTGCGTCTTCCCTCCAGATCCTTCTCATCCACCTCAAGTTTAATCTCATTCTCGCCCTCATTTTTAGTAACATTCATAGCTCGTTTGAGGCTGTGTTTTGCTATTACATAACTTTCGGATAAATTTAATTTAACACCAGTATAAATTAGAGCATTTTATATACTATAAAAACATATTAACTCATTAATGTTAAACGATGAAAGAA
>JAKRWB010000472.1 GCA_022353185.1 ANME-2 cluster archaeon
TCCCACTTGGATAGACGCTGTGAAAAAACTCATCTTCTGGAGCTGTTTGCTCGGTTTTACCACCTCGATACCCTGTTAGATCTTGATATTCTTCAAAATTTGACATCTAAATTCCTCCCATCTTTAAATTATTTTATTTGGTACTAAGCACCAATTCTGACTATACCTATCTTCTGGAACTGTAACTAAAGAAAATTCTTTATTGAACCAACATCTCATATATTGTTCCATTAAATCGGTTGAGATAAACTCACAAATCTTTTCATAATCTGGTAATTCCACCAGTGTAGGATCTTCAATTGTTATTGGATTAATTTTTCGTACTTTAGAATCTGTCATTTCTCCTGTAATTAATTTAGGATGAGGACAATATACAATAACCAACCTTTTTCCTACCATTCTGTAGATCTCATTTCTATAAAAATAAACTTCTGTATCGAGATCATACGCAACATTTCTACCGTTTAAAACTCTATCAATTGACGTGTGCTGCCTACATAAAATTCCCTCTGCAGCTTTTTCTGCACAGATACTACAATCAGAATTATTGACTGTGTACTTAACTCTAATCTCGAAATTATTGTCAGCAGCTTTTGAGAAATATGATAGTATTCTTTTCTTATTTAGTAGAAATTTAACTATAGTAATTGGATAAACATCTGCACCCAATTTTTCAATGAACTTCTCAACTGACACTTGTTTCATTAAGTAACTCCTTGTTATTTATTTAGAGCAAAAAAGTTGTTGATATTTTGTCATGCCAGTGGCTATGACAAAGCTAATAGTGAACAAAAGCTTTGTCAAATAGCCACTGGTGCTGAATGACGGTGCGTTGTATTCGAGATAAAATTTGTTTTATATCCTTAAATAATATAAGTTATTCATTATCATCCTTTGATATAAAGCGGTTCCTAAGATCCTTTTGTACTTTAATGTTACATGTTTCTGCTATTTTTATAAGCATTTCTGGAGTTGTATGTCTGAGGAACTCTTCTATACGTCTACGCAATTTTCGAAGTTGGTTGTCTATCAATGTTCACCTCACAAAGTACCAAAGACAAAAAGCCTTTCTTTCTAGTTCAATTCTATATTCTTAATAATTAAATAATTTGATTTACACCTCCTTTTAAAAAATGAGTTAACGTGGGACATTCATATACAATTTTTAAGAAATAAAATAAATTGATAATAAAATCAAATAGTTTCTCCTTCACTAATTTTAATGACTCAAATGTGACTCAAGATTTATCTTAAGTCACATTCAGCCATTACGATAAAAAGGAGGTTTAAATGTTGTGAGATCCAACAATAACACAAATAAAAAAACATGCAATTCATCTTTCACTTATTAATATATATAGAATTATTTTTTTAAATGATTAAGTTGCATCCACCATAACGGGTCTTGCCAAATTATCAAGATCAAAAACTAATTTTTTTCCTGGATAACTATTAGATGTATTTTGCATTATTTGTTTTGATGCTTGTGGCATAAAGTTATCAGTATAACATAATTGGAGTCCGCCCTTGAAGTTAAACACTACACCATCATATGTTTCTGAAACTTCTATTAATTCATTTCTATCAACTTCTAATTTTAATTTTCCTTTTTTAATAATAATATTACTCATTCGTTTTCCTCTCTTTATAATATTCCTAATAAAATTAAACTTCTTAAAATTTCTGATTTCTTATAAAACCATTGCAATAAATTTTCTTTATCATTTGTTCTTAAAAAATCAGCAATCATCTCGGATATATAGCTTGTTGCAGCTTGTTTCTCTAACTCAAGTATAATTACTTGAGAATTCTGATTACAATATTGTTCAATATTTAAAGTAATTGGGTTATTAACTTTTAAATTTTTCCATGTATCAACTATAAGTCGTTCATGATCGTATTCAACAAACTCAACAAATTTATAAAGTTCATTTATATCTTCCTGGTTGTATAAGTCAAACTTAATAGAAAATTCAAAGTCATATTTTTTTGGCATTTCATCAAGAATTGAAAAAGCCATCAATAACTGTTCCTCTGTAGTATATGCTTTAATTTGTGAGATAACGGATAAATAATGAGATCTAAAATTGGGAGTATCCATATGATCCACAACTGTAACAAAATAGAACTGACGTAAAGCTGATTCTTCCACCGGATACCCAGTTTCACTTGCAACTTCG
>JAKRWB010000473.1 GCA_022353185.1 ANME-2 cluster archaeon
AGGGCATTGTATACTATAACATTGATCCAAAAAATCCACCAAAAAAGGATTGGATAGAAAAAGGATGGATTGAGATCGAAATTTTTGGAATTCATGATTTAATAAGAGAGTTATTTGAAAATGTTGTAGATGTAGTGAAAGACAATAAAGGTCCGAGGTACTCTGACACTGGTTTGGAATTAATTCGTAATATGGTTGCATTACTCCATTACGATCCAGATTTTATAAATCGCCTTAGCGATCAAGCAAGAAAAAAAATTCCAGTTATTCAGGATGACCGAATAAAAAATATTAATGCAGATTAATCAATTTAGAATTCAGGAATATTATTTACGAGCATCAGCTTTGATGCCCCGGATTTCCAATCCGGCCGGTCCGTGACTAGGTCAAAGTTTCATGCCACCTTATCAAGATCATCCAGTTCAAACAACAAAAATCCGTTCTGTTTTGCAAACTTCTCAGCTTTTTGTGTAAAACCGGATTTCGATATCACAGCAAAATATTCATTTCTTTCCTTATTGTACCAATCAACGAATCCGGATTTCTTTTGCAGCTCTTCTAAAACACCAACATCCGTCTTTTTATTCTCCCATTTGCATTCGCAAAAAAGGATGTCCTTTGTGTTTTCATTTAAGGCAACAATATCGATCTCATAGTTATTTTTCCCCTTTTCTCCTTTTAACTTGCCCCACTGTCTTCCAATCTTTCCAAAAACAAAAGGAAGTTTGTTTGATCTATTAAGTTCGATCAAAAATTGTTGTGCAATATCTTCAAATGGTTGACTTACAAAGGTATTAAGTTCTGAATCGATCTTTTCCATGATGCGTGATGTGTTGCCCATCTCGATCTCTGAATAGTTTGGGTATATGTATCTGAACCAGAATCTAAAAAAATTATCTCTCATCAGGTAGATACTTTTTTTCCCTTTTTTCTTTTCTGTAACAGGAGTTTCCTTTTTCAGGATATCCATATCGTTGATCAAAACATTCAGGTAATAATCGATCGAAGTTGTTTTTAAATCAGAACATGAGGCGATCTCGGATGATCTGGACACATCTCTTGAGATGTGTTTTAAAATATTGAAATAACTATTACTGTCCGATATTTCTGTTTTTATCAGAATCTCCGGCTCATTATAAAGTACACTTGTTTTGGACAGCATTCGTTGTATATTTTCCATGATGTCTTCGCTTTCAACGTCTTCGAGGTATTTCGGAGTTCCTCCGTAGATCGCATATATTTCAACAAGCCTGTCGATGGAATATGTGGGAAACCAATCCTTCAATGCAAAAAAATTGAACGGCTGAAAATAAAGTTGCCCGCTCCTTCTCCCGTACAACGGGGATGCATGATCAAAGATCTTATGCATCATGCCAATTGATGAACCTGACACTATAAGAAACATCTTTGAATCTTTTCCATATTTATCTATGAATTCCTGCAATAGTAAAAAAATGCCTTTATTAATATCAAAAAACCTCTGGAATTCATCAAAAACCACTACTATACGTTTCTTTTGTGAGTGTACAAAGAGATTTTCAAATATTTCGTTCCATGAAGGTGTCCCTATGAAACTGAGTCCGAAGTTCTCATGGAATTTCCTTGAAAGTTCAAGTCTAATATCCATATCATTAAGTTCGGGCACAAGGAAGTAACTATAGTTTGGTTTATTTTTTAGGAATTCCTGAATGAATCTGGTCTTTCCAAGCCTTCGCCTTCCAATCACAGAAATAAATCTGAAATCTTGTTTATTGTATTCCTCTTTAAGATACTTCAGTTCATCTTTTCTGTTAATGAAGTCAGTTTTTATTGTCATAACAATTATTGTGTACACAATAATATTTAACATATTCGCAGTGGAGGGTGTATTTAAGTATACGAAGACCCGATACTAATAGTACGGGGATAATTATTGCTGATAGATCAGTCTGGTCTGGATCAGCACATTAAGTGGAGGATAAGTAATGAACAATAAGTTAGTAATAGTAATAGCCATTGCTATAATAATCAGTGGACCGATAATATGGCTGCTTTTGGCTGATGAAGATCAAACCGGAAATTCTGTTAATGACAACACAATAGAAGATAACAGTCTTCCGCAATCGCTTGACCAGTACTATAATGAACCTGAATATCCCGGAATGCCATCTGAGTATCTCTTTGAAATGTACAAACTCGGAGAATCGATGATGGGAATTCCAGTGAACCTGGGGCAGGGAGATTACATGAATGCCAACACATGTTTCGCTGAATTTTCTGAATGTTATGAATATAGTTCCACCATGGTACCTGCGTGGGAAAAATACTACAATCAATCTGCAGTTAGCGAACTCGGGCTTGCGCTGGCTGGCGGTGACCCAGAGGTTATAGGGATAGCAATGGGAGAAGTGGGCGAAACCTGTTCCGACTGTCACCTGGACACCATGACCCCTGTATATTACAAATATTACTGGGATGATTTCAGAGATGTGAATATTGAAACCTCGGATGGACCTATACCCTGGAAAGATGCAAAGATGTATTATCTACTGATTGGTTTTGACGGAATCGGGGTGAATATCAAGGAAGGTGACCAAGACGGTGCACAGCAGAGCTTTGAGCTGTTTGATTCGATGTTCGATAATATGAGTACTGCATGTTTGAAGTGTCATGACTCAGAGCCCAAATACTATGTCAGCGCGGATATCCAGGGGATGATTGATGATATGGGAACGTTGATCTATGCTGGGAATCTGACTGAGGCTAATGGTCTCAGATACGGTATCGGCGATAGCTGCCATAAATGTCATGTCGTCCACATGCCGCCACAGTATGCAAAGGTAGACGGGGAATAACCCGTCCGCTTTTTTTTTTCATGGTACATGGTGTACATACAGTACTTCCGAATAGCCATACTTCCGATTTAAGATTTCTGACCAATTACAGCAAAAAGCAGAGATTTTACATAATGACATAGCGTATTAGTTTCACTCCGCTATTACCAACCATATTTAAAGAAGAACTTGAATCCTACAATAATGACCCCTGAATACATGAAATTCTTCCCCAAACCTTCATGTTACTCCAACCAGCAGGAGGCAATGGATTCCATACATGAGGCCCTGCAAAACGGCAAGTTGGTGCTGTTCGAGGGTGCATGCGGGACCGGTAAGACCCTCAGCGCACTCTCCCCCTCCATAGACGTTGCACAGCAACTGGATAAAGTGGTTATCATAGCAACAAATGTGCACCAGCAGATGCAGCAGTTCGTTGATGAATCAAGGGAAATAAAGCAACAGCATGACATTAATGTGGTGGTGCTAAAGGGAAAGAAGCACATGTGCCCGAGGGATGAAGATTATGAAACCTGCAACATCCTGAGGGAAAATACCCTTGAACTCATTGAAAAGGAAAAGGAGCAAACACAACTCAAGGCACAGCTCGTGCATCTGCAGCAGGAATTGAAGCAGCATCCCGATGACGCGACCGTTAAAGCATCCAGGTCTCTGTCAACCGAACGGGAAAAAATGGCAAAGCAGATCAAGGACTTGCAAGAGCGGCACTGCACCCATTTTTACAAAGTGGTCGTGCAGGATGAAGACATCCAAAAACCTTCAACACTGGATGCATTTTCGTTCGAGCCCAGTGATGATTTTACCTCCTGGTACCACGAAGACGTGCGCACGCCCGAAGATGTGAATGAATGGGCGCATGAGAGAGCCATGTGCGGGTATGAACTGGTCAAGCGCCAGGTATCCAGTGCCCGGTTGTTGATATGTAACTTTCACCATATCCTGAACCCGGATATCTTTGCCAACCTGCTTGGCTGGATGGACAGGGGGATGGACGATGTAATTTTGATATTTGATGAGGCCCATAACATTGAATCCGCAGCCAGGAGCCATTCATCACTGACCCTGCCTGAATACAGCCTGCAGCACGCCAATGAAGAATTGATTGCCAACGAAAGCGTGGCAATGAGCGATTCATATCGTGTCAGGGATATGGAGATACTGTTTAACCTGCTGTTGAAACACCTCAAAGAGGCCTGTGAGTCAAGACTTGAGTTTGGGGAGAGGGAGCGTCTGCCTGGTACGTGGAAGGATATCAGCATATGTGACCCAAAGAAGAGGACCGACCATTTTTTGCGGTTGTTACTGGAGCAGGTAGAAGATGCCGGAATCACTGACCTGGGTGAACTGCTGGGTGAGGCAGCTGAACTGGGCAGGTACCTGGATGAGTTCTATAAACAGCAGTATAAATCAGGACATGCAAAAAGGCGGAAGCGTTCGCAACTGCTGCGCAGTGCAGAGTTTGTCACTTTCTACCTGGAACATTCTTCTGACCCGCTCTATTATCCTATACTAAATATACGAAGGCGGGATGGAGAACTGGAAAGCAGGATCGAACTTGTTGCCTGTATACCCCGCAGCGTTACCGCTCCACTGTTCCAGTCTGTGTACTCGTCCATACTCATGTCGGCAACCCTGAAGCCGTTCCCCATGACGCTGGCAACCCTGGATATCAGGCGTCCGGTTGAGGAAATATCCTATGGAATTACTTTTCCCGAAGATAACAGGCTGACCATAGCCATCAATATCCCTCCCCTTTTTGCCAAAAGCAGGGATGACCCCGCCAACATCGAACATCTCACACATATCCTTGATGAAATTATCCAGCACAGTGAAGGCAATGTACTCTTGTTCTTCCAGAGTTATCACGAAGCCAGGATGTACCGGGACCGCATCACCACAGACGTACCGGTTTACCTGGATGAGATTGGCACATCTTCAGGTGAGATACGGGATGAGTTCTTCAGGACAGGCGAGTCCGGTCATAAGGCAGTGATATTCTCATACCTGTGGGGTACGCTGACCGAAGGTGTGGATTACAAGGACGGGCGGGGCAGGACTGTGGTCATCGTAGGGATCGGATACCCTGCATTGAACGACAGGATGCGTGCCATTGAATCAGCCTATGAACACGAATATCCCGGACTTGGTTGGGATTATGCTATTTTGGTGCCAACTATACGCAAGGTAAGGCAGGCTATGGGCCGGGTCATCCGTTCCCCATCTGACTATGGTGCCCGTATATTGCTGGATGGCCGGTACACAACTGGTTCTCTTCGCCGCTGGAAAAAGTATTCGGTGTTTAACAAGTTCCCGGCAGATGAGCAGGGTGAGATTATTGATGTGGAACCAGGGAAAGTGAAATTCTCGCTGATGAATTTTTTCAATGATATGAAACAAGGTGAATCATAAGTTCAAGAACCTTACACAAAACTCTTCCGTCACACAAAACCCTTGCACAAAACCCTTATTACACAAAAAGGTGTATGTGTATGAAATTTGATGATGCCTTTACAGTTAAATAATCACATAGAGGAATACGTTTAATGATCGTTTCAATGGACCTTGAATTAAAGGATGTGCCCGGACAGCTGGTCCGTGCCTTGATACCGGTATCAGAGTCTGGTGCCAATATAATGAGTGTCATCCATCACCACGACCAGCGGACCCCCAGCGGTGCCATTCCGGTACAGGTCGTATTCCAGTTAACCAGTGGTCGGTTAGATGAGATCATTGACAATTTGGAACGCAATGATATGCGTGTTGTCAGTGTGAATAAGAAATACCGACTCGAATCGGTGACCCTGATACTTATCGGGCATATTGTTCATAGTGGTATGGGCGATACTATTGACCAGATTGACAGTACCGGATTTGCCGAGGTGGTTAACGTATCAATTTCCATGCCCGGTATCAATGAACCATCCTCTGCGTCTATTGTTATCAGTGCTTCGGATAAGGCAGAACTTACCAAAGCCGTGGATATATTGAAACGTGTTGCAGCACAAAAGGACCTACTGGTAATTGAACCAATAGAAATCGATTCCTGCAGGTGAAATAATGAAAACGGTTACACTTTCTATAATTGGTTTTGGTGCGGTTGGGCAGGGTGTGGCCCGGGCAATTTTACAAAAAACGGATTATCTGGCCGATTTGGACATCAAACTGGTAGTGTTAGGCATTTCTGACAGGAGCGGAGCATGTGTCGAACCAGATGGTGTGGACCTTGAAGCTGCTATTAAGCGAAAAAAAGAAAGCGGTTCGGTTGCCACAACAGACCTCACGTCTTTAGATGTGATAAAAGATATTGACCATGATATTGTAGTAGATGCCACTCCAACCAATATCGATGACGGAGAACCTGGTCTTACCTATATGCTTGAGGCGTTTCGGCATAGCCGTCATGTGGTGACCTCCAATAAAGGTCCTCTTGCACTCAAGTATAACTTGCTGTGTGAAGAGGCTAAGAAGAGCGATGTCCAGTTCAGGTTTGAAGCGACTGTGGGCGGAGCGATGCCCATATTGAACCTTGCCCGGGAAGCGCTGGCAGGGAACAGGATCATAAGCATAGAGGGTATCTTAAACGGTACCTGTAACTATATACTCAGCCGCATGACCGAGGAAGGCCTTTCTTATAAGCAGGTGCTGGGTGAGGCCCAGGAACTGGGCATTGCAGAAACCGACCCGTCATATGATGTTGAGGGTATTGATACTGCCTGTAAACTGGTTATTCTTGCGAATTCTATTTTTGGGATGAATATAACGTATGATGACGTTGACGTCACCGGCATAACTAAGATCACACCAGAATCCATTTATCTGGCACGTGCGGAAGGAATGATAATAAAACTTATCGGTGAGGTGCGGGACGGGGATAACGCCATAATAAAGGTTGTACCTAAACTGGTTCCGAAAAATCACCCGCTTGCAGTGGGTGGTACATTGAACGTAGCATTGCTCAGGACTGATTTGGCAGGCCCCATTTGTGTGAAAGGGAAGGGTGCAGGGTCAATGGAGACAGCCAGTGCCGTGTTGAGTGATATCATTGCCATATGCAAAAACGAATGTTAAGGTCTTGGATACTGATGTATTGTAATACTGGAGATACCATATGCCAGATCATTTGAAACGGGTGAGGATTATTGCTGATTTCCAGTTCGGCCGAGGGGCAGGAAAAGCCCTGTTTCCTGACGGGTCTGAGTTTTTATTGTCCAGGACAAAAAGGGTCCGGCAAATTACCTATAATGGAGTGCGTATTGCCACAGTCCGTGCCAGAGATGGGGTGCTGACGTTAAGCATGGAGGGAGGTGCCCGGCTGCATAGCTTTTTGACAGCGCCTGCATCAAGGGTTGTAGTGATGGCTGATGCAGTGCCTTTTGTGCGGGATGGGAAAACTGCTTTTGCCAGGCATGTTATTGAAGCGAGCCCTGATGTAAGAGCGAGTGACGAAGTGCTGGTGGTGGATGAAAATGATACATTACTGGCAACTGGACAGGCGGTACTTAGCGCAGTCGAAATGCAGAAGTTTAAAAGGGGCGCTGCGGTTGATGTGCGCAGTGGTGCAGGAAAAGCAGATTAACCTGAAATCATGATTATTAAGAGCCTTTAGTATCGGATTTGGACCTAAATGTTGACCACAAATTCGCACACCTCATCTTCATTACACTTCATTTCAGGTTGAATAAATGTGGCGTTTTTGTTGATAGTTTGTATAGTACCTCTAAAATAGTTTTTGCAGACCACAATACTGGGCACTACACCCACCAATACATCACTGAAAGGACAGGCATTAATTTTCATAGATGCAATGTTTTTATTTTTTGATATTATCTCGGAATCAATGCCGTTTAGCAGGCAAATCATTTCCATAGGTTCAAGACAGGACGAAGCAGAAGTATCTTTGACGTTTAATGTATCTTGTAATTGTTTGCAATCTTCCTTTCCCATTTCATAACATGTATCTTCGAGTATTGGAAGAGTTTGGGACTGGAACCGGTCCATCAACCTGGACATGGCTCTTGATAGTATCCTGTTGTTCAGGAGACTACCTTTCCACTTTGACTTGGATGGAATGCCTAAAAGTTTCCATGATCTGGCAAACCTATCCCGACGGTCGGTCGTTCTGGAGGACATTTGATTATTCCAATAACTTCTTATTTCAAGGCTGAATACAGCATTATCAAGATTCCGGGGATTTCGATTAATAAAGCGATGGTGCGTGCTAATTCATATGACATTTCGGGCAACAACAATCCGGCAAGCACATCAAAATTGCTGCCAAATATCAGGATAAATAATCCGATGGTTAGAATTAACAGGTTAGTCTGTTTGGTTTTTTCATAGCTTTCGTATACAAACAATATGAATGCTCCACCTAGAAGATATACGATAGCTGTAAGGATCAGGACTGTTTCAAGGCCAAATATCATTCAATTTCTTCCCCCTTTTTAAGGATCTTACATGATTCTTCTTTATGTCGTTTTGTCGTTATGAGTGTGCTGGACTCGTGCACACCATCGATTTCATTTATGACATGCAACACATTATTTTTGAGAGAGTTTATATCAAAGGTCCTGACCTTCAAAAACAGGTCATAGGGTTCAAGCAGTTCATGTATCTCAAGGATATCGTCTACTTCTCTCAGTTTGTTGATAATGTTGATCCGGCGGCTTGAATCAATGTTTATTCCAATGAATGTTGTAAGGTTAAGACCTATTTTGGATGGATCAGGTATGAAGGAAAATTTTTCAATCACCCCTTCAGATTCAAGATTTTTTATGCGTTTATGAATGGTGGATGTGGCTACTTTCAGTTCCTTTGCGAGATGTGTACTATGTACTCGCCCGTCAATCGAAAGGAATTTTAGAATAGAATTGTCCAGTTCGTCCATATCTTGAGTAAACATTTCGATGTGATATAATATATAAATTTCGCTATATTTTACCATAAATCGATGATTTCGAAACATTTACCACCATTCCATCATAATGAGGCAATTATTGTTCAGAGCAATAATCCTGAAACTGGGCATTGTATTACATATATTTCATTAGAAGCATTATTTTTTGAAAAATAAGTTAGAATCTATGTTGAAACCTATGTTGAAACCTATGTGGGAACCTATGTGGGAACCTATGTGGGAATCTTTGTAAGAGAACCCCTAATTTCGAGGTATTTTGGGTAAAATGCGAAGTGTTTTTATCGATAGTGAAGTATGATACATTTTCCTATCCGTATAGAAATAAAGATAATAAACATGAATGCTATTTAGACTGCAGGTTGATACAAATGGAACTTGAAAAATTACGACATGGCACTGAATTATTAAAGCGTGGCTTTGCTAAAATGCAAAAAGGTGGGGTAATCATGGATGTTACCACACCTGAGGAGGCCCATATTGCAGAAGATGCAGGGGCTGTTGCCGTGATGGCACTTCATATGGTCCCGTCAGATATCAGGAAAACAGGTGGCGTGGCCCGGATGGCTGACCCACAAATAATTGCTGAGATAATTGATTCGGTCACTATTCCTGTGATGGCAAAAGCGCGTATCGGTCATTTTGTGGAAGCCGAGATTCTTGAATCGCTTGGTGTTGATATGATAGATGAGTCAGAGGTGCTGACACCAGCGGATGTTAAATACCATATTGATAAACGTAACTTCACTATTCCTTTCGTTTGCGGGGCCAGGGACCTCGGCGAGGCACTGCGCAGGATACACGAAGGGGCGGCGATGATACGTACTAAGGGCGAGGCAGGCACCGGGGACGTGGCCGAGGCCGTGCGGCATATGCGCCAGATAAATGAGCAGGTGGGGAAGCTGAAAGGGCTTGACCTGATAGAAATGGAGCGGGTGGCACGGGAGATTGAAGCACCCATAGAACTGGTACTGGAGACTGCCGAGATGCAGCGCCTGCCTGTGGTGAACTTTGCTGCTGGCGGGATAGCCACTCCGGCAGATGCTGCACTGATGATGAAACTGGGTTCTGACGGGGTATTCGTGGGCAGTGGTATCTTCAAGGCCGAGCAGCCGCCCATAATGGCAACAGCAATTGTTGAGGCTGTAAATAATTTTGATAAACCTGAGGTGCTGGCCGAGATATCAAAGGGTCTTGGCAAGCAGATGAAAGGCATCAGTTTTAGCAGTATACCTGAAAAGGAGATATTGCAGACCCGCGGGTGGTAAGGTACCACCCGGTTTTTATCTTAATCGTAATACTCCGCAGCTCTGTTGCGGTTGGGTGTGCCGTCGCAACGTTTGACCAACAATTTTCCCTCCTTCCCTTTTTTTTATAACTTGCCCATAGTCAACACATGTCTCCGCATAATATTCAGGAATAGTATTTGTATAGTCATCATGTCCATCAGAAAATATCTCAATTTTCATATCTGGAAAAGGTAATTGTACTCGATCAAAAACTTTCTGAAATAATTTTTCGCATGTTTTTTTTGTCCGTTTCCCAATCTCATAAGCAACAATGAGATACGACC
>JAKRWB010000474.1 GCA_022353185.1 ANME-2 cluster archaeon
GGAATCTTCCACAACTTTACGGCAGATTTCAATAATGGCTCGCTCAACTGGTGAGAAAAACTGCATTAGTGTAGGATCAATACTGGCAAGTTCACGGATGATTAGATTATCTGAAAGTTTCAATTGTCCTCCTGAGACGTTTATTACATCAAAAGGATTGGAGGACCACAATTATTAATACACATAAAATCCATGACTTAAATGTGAGTGCTGCGAATTATGTTCCTCACTGGGCGATGTTGGCGCATCGCCCTTACTTTTAATATACTTTATTCTAATGGTATTGCTTCCTTATAAGCATTGTGGAGGTTGTCCGCTACTGGTTTTGCTTTTTTGCAGGGAGGATAAAAACAGAAAAGTAACGAAAAGTTAAAGACCGTATACCTTTTTGAAGATACTTATTAAATTCACCACAGTCTAATGAAAAACATCGACAGATATAAAAAAAATTCAAATTAATATTATTACTTTGGATTTATCTTCTAATGTTTGAGAATTCCAGATTTGGATTCTTAGCACATAAGATAGACTACAGATATATCAAATATTTAAAATCCGGAAAGACAATGGAACAAAAGAGTGAAAGCAATAGTCCCCTTATCCTTTCATAATCTGTTTCATTTTATCTACAATCAATGCCTGTGTTGCAGGGTCCGCCATTAGCAAAGTTAAGGCATCCGGGACTTTTGCACCTGCCATTTGAATCTCTTTTGCCATGTCCTGGTCCAGCACAAGGCTGCACTGGGAACAGAAGCGGTCAGACGGTTTCAGGATATTATTACAGTGCGGGCACTTTTCAAGGGTGACCTGGCGCTTATTTTCGGTCTTAAGGCCGTATCGCTCAAAGATTTTATTATTTATCTCATCATCCGTGAAATTAGCATAGATCTTGAGCATTTGCATACTGCCCTTGGACCAGCCAGCCCTGTGTTTCACTTCCTGTTCATTCAGGCCGTCCAGTATCCAGGTAGTGATGGCCTTATGTCTGAATGAATGGGGATTGACCCGTTTCTTGACCCCGGCATCCCTGGCAATGTTCTGGATGGTAACTCGAATAGTTTTGTAACTCAATGCCTGGTACGGTTCGTTTATTGTGGTCCATAGGGGTGCCTCAGGGTCGCCCTGCAGGGGATGGACAGAAAGCCATTGGTTCAAGTAACCGGTACTCCAGGTTATAGGTATGCCCTTTGGTGCCGTGGTTTTCTTGCTCCTGCTTGTCTTGCTAATGTAGATAATGGCCCCGTACTGGTTGAACTCTACATTCTTAACCCGTGTCGATCCCAGGGCGCCTACCCTCATGCCACTGTCAAGCAATACGGCAATTAACGCCTTATTCCTGGGGTGCCGGCAGTTTGCAAGGATTACTAAATTGGCAATTAAATAACTTTTTCATTACTTTCTTATCTCGCCCTGGGATACCTAGCGTATATCTTAAATATCAACTAAACATATAATTTATTATTATTATTTCTTAGAAATCAGATGCAAAAGCTAGGATTATACAAAGATTATAAGTGGACCGGTCGGGATTTGAACCCGAGGCCTCTACCATTCAGGTTGGACAGCCTGTTCAGCCAATCCAAATGCCAAGGTAGCGATCTACCCCTGATCTACCGGCCCGCATTGGGGTGTTCTGGAATATAGCCTATCTGAAATAAACCTTTTGCTTTATCGGGTGTTGGGTATGGGGGGCACTGTGCCAGAATCCAGTTATGTAGTAAAATTTTTCATCAAAGTAAGGTCTGGTAGATGTTCCAGATGCCGGAAGTGATGAAACCCACGGCCAGGGCAGCTAAAAACAGCCCCATTATCCTGGTAAATACCAGTATCCCGGTGTAACCAACCCATTTATTAATCCTGCGGGAGAACATGAACACAATCAGGGATAATGCAAAGGTAAGGAGGATAGCCATCATTACAATTAATTTGTGTTCCAGCACATCGGTATTACCGATTAGCATGATGATTGTTGTAATGGTACCGGGTCCGGTCAGGATAGGCATGGCAATGGGAAATATCCAAACGTCATCACGGTTCTGGGACTCTTGAATCTCTTTTATGGTCACACTCTCATGTGATATCCGGGCATGCATCATATCAAATGCAATGGTGAATAACAAGATTCCTCCCGCCACTTTCAAATGATTGACATTGATACCGAAAACATCCAACAGCAAGTTTCCGGTTACTGCGAAAAAGAGTGCAATGATACAGGCCAGGACTACAGACCGCTTTGCCATTGCATTCTTTTCCTCAAAGCTCATCTGGGCTGTCAGGGATATGAACGTCAGCACTCCACTTATAGGATTCACTATCACGAACAGTGCTACGAATGAAAAAATGAATATTGCAATTACGTCCATTATTCCCTCATTACATTTCTTTAGTAGTAAAGCTATATCCTCTTAAATAACTTGTCCAGATCAACCCTGCTAAAAGAAACCACGGTAGGTCTGCCATGGGGACATGTATGCGGGTTTTTGGTACGGTACAGCTGGAACACAAGGTTCTCCATCTGCTCCATTGTCAATTTAGCCCCTGCCTTGATAGCCCCCCTGCATGCAGTGCTATTACATACCCGCTCAGAAATCCCGGTCATATTCTTTGCCCTGCCGCCCGATAGAATATCACTTATGATTTCATGTACTACTGAGGGGTCTTCAAGTCTGCCCAGTATATTGGGTACTGCACTCACAGCAAAAGAATCCGGACCGAACTCTATAATGCCAAAACCCGATTCTTCCAGATAAGGTATATATCCTTTTATCAGCACTCGCTCCTTTGAATTCAGGTTGAGATTGACAAGGGTTATGAGTTCCTGTGACCCCTTGATACCCGATTCAATCACCTGTTCATAAAGAACACGCTCATGAGCTGCATGCTGGTCTATTATTACAAGTCCGCTAAGCGTTCGGGCTATAATGTAAGTATTGTCTACCTGACCCAGTATCTCAATGTTAAATGGCAGTTCTGATTTTTCAGATACCTGTGCCAGATGCCTTCCTGTGCGCGTGAGCCTGCGCTGAGTATCCTTGATTGGTACGTTAAATTCGGTTTGTGTCTCGCGGATGACTGTGACATCCTCTTTATCAGTTGACAATCTGGTCTGTGTACCTTTGTGCTCTTTATCCTGCAATAGTTCCTGTTGTGCCAGTGCTGAACCTATAGCCTCTGCAACTGCATCCATCAGGGCCAGTTCATGGCTGAACCTGACATGCTGCTTGGTAGGATGTACGTTCACGTCCAACTCTGATGTGTCCAGGGTAAAATTGAGTATAGCCACAGGATACCTGCCCTTTGTGAGCATGGTGTAATATCCCAGCTTGATGGCATCGCTTATGGACTTTGACCTTACATTCCTTTGATTTATGAAAAATGCCTGGTAGTCCTTATCACTTCTGGTGAATCCAGGTCTTGATATAAACCCGGATATCTGTATCAGGTCATTTGAAAAATCAACAGCTATCAGTTCCCTTGCAATCTCAGGGCCATATATATGTACGATAGTATCGAACAGGTCTCCCGATGCAGGGGAGCGGAACAGTTCCCTGTCGTCATGTGACAGGTAGAATGAGATGTGCTTATGTCCCAGAGCGTTCTTTGTAACAACTTCCACGATATGCGCCAGTTCAGTCCTGCCTTTTTTAAGGAATTTCCTGCGGGCAGGTGTGTTGTAGAACAGGTCTTCAACCATAATGGACGTACCTTTTGGGGCACCCGCATCGCCGATACTTACAACCTCTCCTCCATGCACCACCAGCCGGGTCCCTTCCAGGTCACCTTCCCGTTTCGTCACAATCTCTACTTTTGCCACCGCCGTAATAGATGATAGCGCCTCCCCCCTGAATCCCAGGGTCATAACGCTCTCAATGTCACAAGCGTCTGTTATCTTGCTGGTGGCATGCTTCAGGAAAGCGATGGACACGTCATCCCTGTTCATACCGCTGCCGTTGTCAGTAACTTTGATACTTCGGGTGCCTTCACCTATGACCTCTACCCTAATTTCGGTGGCTCCGGCATCTATGGAATTCTCGATAAGTTCCTTGATGACCGATGCCGGGCGCTCGATGACTTCACCGGCTGCTATCTTGTTGATGGTGGCCTCGTCCAGAAGATGTATCTTATTCATTGTCATTGTGTTCTTGCACCTGTTTTTTCAGTTTGGATAGGGCGTTAAGTGCATCCAGTGGGGTCATATTGTCCACATCCATCTCTCCCAGTGTCTCAATCACCGGGTGGGGCGGCTGGAGCGGCGGGGTTTCACTGCCGGCCGGGTCGAACAGCATTAACTGGGTGTATGTTGCGTTGCGTTTTCCTTTGTGGCCAAGGCTCTCACTCTCCACTTCATTTAATATTTCCTTAGCCCTCTGGGTAACTTTCAGCGGTACACCGGCCAGTCTTGCCACATGGATACCGTAACTCTTGTCAGTAGCTCCCGGCACGATCTTTCGCAGGAACACCAGGTCGTGTCCTTCTTCCTTTACCGCAATGTGGTAGTTCCTGACCCGCTTAAAGCTGCCTTCCAGGCTGGTCAACTGGTGATAATGGGTGGCGAACAAGGACCGCACCCCTACCCTGCCCCTATTGTGGATGAACTCCACCACGGCCCTGGCAATGCTGTAACCGTCAAAGGTGCTGGTGCCCCTGCCGATCTCATCCAGAAGAATGAGGCTTTTTGGCGTGGCATTGTTCAGGATATTGGCCAGTTCCACCATCTCTATCATGAAAGTGCTCTGTCCGCTGGCCAGGTCGTCGAATGCCCCAACCCTGGTGAATACCCTATCCACAATACCAATCGAGGCGTATAATGCAGGCACAAAACATCCTATCTGTGCCATGATGACGATAAGGGCTGTCTGGCGCATGTAGGTGGATTTGCCTGCCATGTTTGGGCCGGTGAGGAGCAGGAACTGGTCACTGTCGCAGTCCATGTGGGTGTCGTTGGGTACAAACCCGCCCGGTACCGAGTACTCCACTACAGGGTGCCGACCGTCCCGGATTAAGATGCTGCACCCGTCGTTTATTTCGGGCCTGATATAATTGTTATTCACTGCTACGTCTGCCAGGTTTGTGAGGACATCCAGTTTACCAATGAGCCCTGCCGTTTCCTGTAGTGCAGATGCCTGTGCTGCGATGAGTCCGGTTATTTCGGTGAACAGGTCGTATTCCAGTGCCACCCGTCTGTCATTGGCAGAGAGTATCATTGCCTCCTTTTCCTTTAACTCGGGTGTGTAGAAGCGCTCAGCATTGGCAGTGGTTTGCTTCCTGATATATTCATCCGGCACATGGGACTGGTTGGATTTTGTCACTTCAATGAAGTATCCGAACACTCTATTATATGCAATTTTCAGGGACTTGATGCCAGTACGCTCCCTCTCATGCTGCTGTAGTTTTGCTACCCATTCCTTGCCGTGTGCAGACATGTCGTTCAACTCGTCCAGTTGGGCATTATATCCGGGTTTTATTATTTTACCTTCCCGAAGCGATACCGGGGGCTCGTCTATAATGGAACGCTCAAGCAGGGTGGTAAGGTCAGCAAAATCGTTGAGTTCTTCCTGGATGGACATGAGCAGGTCTGATTTGATGCTGCCGCCTTGCAGTGCGGATTTGAGCTGGGGCAGGGCGGTAAGTGATGTTCGAAGGGCCACCAGGTCGCGGGCATTGGCGTTTCCGTAAACGATACGCCCGGTGAGCCGCTCCATGTCCCGGATTCCTTTGAGAAGCGAGCGGAGGTCATAGCGCAGCAGGGTGTTTTGTGAAATTTCTTCCACACTGTCCAGCCTGCGGTTGATGTCACTTACGGATATAAGGGGCTGGAGCAGCCATTTGCTAAGCAGCCGGGACCCCATCGGTGTGCTGGTATGGTTTAGTACTCTGAGCAATGAGGAATCGGCAGAGCCATCACGAACATTCTTGACCAGTTCCAGATTTCGCAGGGTGATGGAGTCAAGCACCATGAACTGGTTCTCGAAATACATTCTGGGAGTCTGGATGTGGTCCAGTTCCCTCATCTGGGTTTCCTCCACATAGGCCAATGCGGCGCCTGAGGCTGCAGTGGCGGCAGGCAGGTCTTCCAGTCCCATGCCCTCGAGGGTGGTGGCACCGAAGTGGTCAAGAAGGCGGTGCCTGGCGATACCAGGTTCGAAGGCGTCTGCATCGTACTGGTGGATAATTAGCTTCAAGTTCTCTTTCAGCCTGGCCGTAAGGTGGCTATCAATGTACAGTTCGGGTGGCACAATGCATTCGGCCGGGCGCATCCTGGCGGCTTCACTTACGACAGCGTCATATGTCTCTTCGCCGTTTACCTGGGTGGTCATGAACTCGCCAGTAGAGATGTCAATGAACGAGACACCGAATTGTTTATTCGAGCGAGCCACAGCCATCAGGTAATTGCTGCCCGAGTCCGAGAACATGGACGAGTCCATGGCAGTACCGGGAGTGACCACCCTTACCACGCCCCGTTTGACAATACCTTTGGCCTTTTTAGGGTCCTCAAGTTGCTCGCAGATTGCCACTTTGTAGCCTTTTTTTATCAGGCGGGGCAGGTATGAGTCCAGTGCGTGGTAAGGTATGCCTGCCAGCGGCATTTTGTCCCCTTCTTTGTCCTTACCCCTGGTGGTAAGGGTAATGTCCAGTTCCTTTGCCATGGTGGCAGCGTCCTCGCCAAATGACTCATAGAAGTCACCCATACGGAACATGATGAGGGCATCGGGATGCTGCTGCTTGGCATCGTAGTACTGGCGCATGGCAGGGGTGAGTTTTTCCATTGGGTTGGGCTCCGGTTGGATGGTAATTGTGTGAGGGGTATGTATT
>JAKRWB010000001.1 GCA_022353185.1 ANME-2 cluster archaeon
AAAAAAATCCTATTGTCATGATATCCAGTTATCCTCCCAGATTGTGTGGTATCGCAACATTCTGTGAAGAGGCCAGGGAATTCATCCAGGAAGCAAATCCTGACAGGGATGTCCTGGTCATCAGCCATACTGATGGTGAGGGAGAAGGGGTATTTCCGATTATTGACATGTCAAAACATGACTGGTGGAAGCCTGTTTATAAAAAAGTGAAGGAACTGGACCCTTATGCAGTGCATCTGGAACATGAATACGGTTTATATGATTATTGTGATTCCAGGGGAAAAGGAGACGGAAACCAAGGGTTTTTGGATCTGCTGGGCGCTATTGGCAAATATCCCATCGTGGTTGAACCCCATACGGTCCATAGTAGGCTAAATGATTTTGAAGCAAATTTTATTTATAAAATGTGCGAACGCTCAGATGTTGTGCTGTTTAAATGCAACTATCAAAAATGGAGATTGGACTGGACATATTCAGGATGCGGCTGGGAAACTCCCACAAACATAATGATAGTTCCCCACGGCGCCAGGCCGGATAAGCAATGGATGAATGAGAAGATACCAGAGTTGCGTGAAGAGATCGGTCTCAACAAATACCCTTCCATAGGTAAACATATTGTGGGTTTGGTAGGCTGGATACAATCAAACAAACGTTGGGACATTTTGACCCACATGTGGGAAGAGATAGTCCAGGAGATATCTGAACGCACGGGCCAGGAATGGGACCTGCTGGCTGCCGGGGCCATGAGGGATGAAAACCATAAACATGATTATGAGAGATATAAGCAGGAGATAGAAATACTTGAGAAAAAGGGACTTGCACATTATTATGAATTCATTCCCAGAGGAGAACTATATTATAAAGTTATGGCAATTTGCGATTTTATTGTACTACCATCCCTCGATGAGACACAATCCGGTACACTGGCAAGGGTCATATCATTGAATAAACCATATATTACTACAGCTCCATTGGAAGGATTGACATCCCAGACGCTGATAAGTGAAGGGGGACTTCTGTTCACAAACCGGGAAATGCTCAGGAAAAATGTTATCCGCCTGGCCTGTGATGAGGATCTTCGACATAATATGAGCAGCAACCTGGACCGTTATTTAAACAATGTAGTTTCCTGGCATGTAATAGCCGGGCAGTACAATGAGGCATATGAGCTTGCGAATAAGGCAAAAGCCACCGGAGAAAAGGTAAATCTTCCCCCGGAGTTTTAAGTATAAATAAGGAGATATGTATTAAAATGCTGAATAAGAATGAAATATTCCATCGCTCTGAAAAAAATCCCATCCTTACTGCTGCTGATTGGCCTTATTCCTGCAATACCGTTTTCAATCCCGGAGCAATAAAATTCGAAGATCATACTCTGCTGCTGGCGCGAGTGGAGGACCATCGTGGTTTTTCTCATTTAACTGTTGCTCGAAGCCGCAATGGTGTAGATGGCTGGGAGATCGATACGAGTCCTACATTAATGCCTGACCCTGCCAACTATCCGGAAGAGATCTGGGGTATCGAAGATCCGCGCATCACCTATATTGAAGAACTAAATCAATGGGCTGTGGCCTATACGGCATATTCTGAGGGAGGTCCTTTAGTCTCAATAGCCACTACCAGGGACTTTCATACGTTTGAGCGGATAGGGGCTGTAATGCCGCCTGAAGATAAGGATGCGGCATTGTTTCCAGTGAAATTCAATGGACGATGGGCTATGATTCATCGACCGGTCTCTTCATTTGGCGGGGATGGTGCACATATCTCGATATCATTTTCTTATGACTTAAAACACTGGGGTGACCACAAGATCGTGATTCATGCCCGCAAAGGCGGATGGTGGGATGCTAAGAAGATTGGCATTTCTCCACCTCCCCTGCACACACCTGAAGGGTGGTTGATATTATATCATGGGGTTCGCACAACTGTTGCAGGAGGTATCTACCGCCTGGGTCTGGCACTGTTGGATCTTGAAGATCCATCAAAGATATTGCACCGTTCTGATAACTGGATATTCGGTCCCAAAGAGTGGTATGAACGACAGGGCGATGTGAGTGATGTTGTCTTCCCATGTGGATGGATTGAAGAGAATGGTGAGATACGTATGTATTACGGCTGTGCAGATACATCTATAGCACTTGCAACAGCAAAATTATCAGATATCCTTGAATATTTAACGCAATGTCCGGCAGGGGAGTAATGTGATTTGGGGCTGTTTATAATTATCCAGTTTTCCGTAGGTATAGCGCAGGAATAATGGTCATATCTTTTGATAGTTCCCCGGAAAGTCGTGTGGCCCTGAGAACGAACTAAACAAACTATATATACCTAAAATCCAATTCAAGAGATACATCCCATACACTAATCGAGAGACGTTTTATGTTTACATCTGACAATATTTCTGCTGTCTGGTTAATAAAAGAAATCTTCATTGGGTAGGAGGTTTGGTAGTAAATGGCTGAACATAAAGAATTATTTCATCGCTATGAAAAGAATCCAATCTTTTCAGCCAGGGACTGGCCTTATCCTGTTAATTCGGTTTTCAATCCCGGTGCAGCAAAAATTGGAGATTACACAATATTATTGGTTCGAGTGGAGGACCATAGGGGGATTTCCCATTTGACAGTTGCCCGTAGCCTAAATGGGGTGGATAATTGGGAGATCGACGAGAAACCCACTTTTGAACCCGATCCGGATAATTATCCGGAAGAGATATGGGGGATTGAAGATCCTCGGATCACCTATATTGAAGAACAACAACAATGGTTTGTGGTCTATACTGCGTATTCACAAAATGGCCCTCAGGTTAATATAGCCACCACAAAAGATTTTCGTTCATTTAAAAGATTGGGGGTCGGGATGCCTCCAAATGATAAAGATGCTGCCCTATTTCCCAGGAGATTCAATGGACAATGGATCATGCTCCATCGTGGCATTTCGAAATATGCCCGCGATGAAATAATCGGGGAGCTTATATTAGAAGCTATGGAACAGACAAGTACTGATAAAATTAAAAAGATTAAGGCCGCCAAATCTAATGAAGCATCTCATAGAATAATAGACGGAATTGAAGATGGTGAACATATTTGGATATCTTTTTCTCCTGATATGATACACTGGAATGATCATCAGATATTACTTCATGCCCGCAAAGGTGGGTGGTGGGACGCACATAAGGTCGGGCTTTCAACTCCACCCCTTTTTACGCCTGCAGGCTGGTTGATACTGTATCATGGGGTCAAAGAAACCTCATCTGGAAATTTATACCGACTGGGTCTGGCGCTGTTAGATACTGAAGACCCCACGAAGGTATTGCGCAGGTCCAACGAATGGATTTTCGGACCTGAAGAAAATTATGAACTGGAAGGCGATATAAAAAACGTGGTTTTTCCCTGCGGATGGGTCGTGGAAAACGACGAAATTCGCCTTTACTACGGAAGTGCAGACAGCCATGTCGCATTGGCAACCGCAAAATTGTCAGAGCTAATGGATTATATCCTCCAGTGCCCGGAATATAAGCCATAAAGAATTAGAAGGATTTCTTATGAAAATTGCCATGCTCTCTCCTATTGCCTGGAGTACACCGCCAAAGCAATATGGCCCATGGGAACTGGTCGTATCACTGCTTACTGAAGGCCTGGTGAAGCGGGGTTTTGATGTCACTTTGTTTGCAACGGCAGACTCAAACACAGCCGGGAAACTTCATACCGTTTGTGCAAGGCCGTATGAGGAGGATAAGGAACTGGATCCCAAGGTATGGGAATGTCTTCACATATCAGAATTATTTGAGCATGCTGATGAATTCGATATTATCCACAATCATTATGATTTCCTGCCACTCAGCTACAGCGGACTGGTTCAGACCCCTGTGGTAACCACCATACACGGATTTTCATCAAAAAAGATTATCCCTGTTTACCAAAAATATAACGGGACAGCTTTTTATGTTTCCATCAGTGATGCGGATCGATCTCCCCACCTTGATTATGTGGCCACAGTGCATCACGGCATTGATATTGAAGGTTTTCCATTCAATGAAAAACCTGATGATTATCTTCTGTTTCTGGGACGTATCCATCCTGATAAGGGAGCTCGGGAAGCCATTGAAATCGCCAGAGCGGCAGGTATGAGACTTCGTATTGCCGGGTACATTCAGGACCAACATTATTATGAAACAGAGGTAAAACCCTTTATTGATAATGATCAGATAACATATGAAGGCCATGTGAGCAATGATATAAAAAATTCGTTATTATCAAATGCTGTCGCCTTGCTTCATCCCATACATTTTGAGGAGCCTTTCGGGCTTACTGTGGTTGAATCAATGGCTTGTGGCACACCGATCATTGCAAATAACAAGGGTTCAATGCCCGAGCTGATCCAGGAAGGGGAGAATGGATTTCTGGTTACTGATATCGAAGAAGCAGTAATTGCATTGAATAAAATTCCTGGCATTTCCCGCAGGAGATGCAGGGACATTGCCAAAGAACGTTTCTCTGTTGAGAGAATGGTAGACGATTATATCAGGACCTACGAGCTCATATTATCGAAATGCAAAAGGGAAGACCATCGGCCGTGGGGATACTATGAGACAATTTCTGAATCGTCCGATAGTAAAGTAAAACGTATTAATGTCTATTCTGGTAAACGATTATCCCTCCAGCGGCACAAGCAAAGGGATGAACACTGGTACGTAATCAAAGGAATCGGGCTGGTACGCCTGAATGATAAAGAGTTCCAGCTTCAATCCGGAGATTCAATTAATATCCCAAAAGGTGCCTTGCACCGGATAACTAACACCGGCCAGGATAACCTGGTCTTTATAGAAGTCCAGACAGGAGAGTATTTCGGTGAAGACGATATCGAACGTATAGAAGACGATTTCGGACGTGAATAATAAACAGTTGAAAGGGCCAGAGTAATGACACCGACCTGGAAGATGGCAAGAATACCCGGGACCATACCATATTTATTGGAGAAATGGTGGCGTTTTCAGCAGAGAAAGATGTTTTCAACGGCACAGTTCCCAAATCCAGTTATTCCAACAAATATATCAGATGCAACTACTAATCTGTGTAAATCAGTGAAATCCGTGTCTTTTTATTTTTCCAGACACGGATTTACACTGATTTACACAGATTTTACCAAAAGTCGGTATCTAAAAAAGAACTGGGAAATGGGAACTGGGACATTGTCGCTTTCAACAGTCATCTTCAGTTAAATAAT
>JAKRWB010000475.1 GCA_022353185.1 ANME-2 cluster archaeon
CCGAATATGCATTTTACCCTACTTTTTGACGTGGATACAAAAAGAAACTTAAATGCAGTTTTTAATTAATTGCATTTAGAATTAGTCTATTTCCTTGAGAATATCTCTGTATCATTTCAAGACATTTCCAATCCATAGTGATGCTTTTGATTTTCCTGGAGACCTTCATCCAATTGTATCTGCACATGCTGTGTTTTTATGGAAAGTATTGAATACTCTGGAATATAGTAAAATTCTTTAGACTTATTGTCTTCTAAAAATTGAATTTCTTTCTCCACCACACCCATCAGAATTAAATCTTCAAGGATGTTCGTGATAGTTCCAAAAGGTAATTTAATAGATGATTCCAGTTCGTTAATTTCTTTATGTTCTCTGCCTAAATTTCTTAACACAATCACTCGATTGGCATCCGGAGTATCAAGAGCCACACGATATATGTAAGAAATCACTTCGAGATCAACAGTATCCTTTTCAAGAACATATGCAATTGACTGAGCCAATTTTTTATACGTTTTAGTTAGTCGTGTCGGTATTTCAGATTGTGGTTCAGCAACTACGTTTTGATGATTATCCTTCTCTATGGGTGTTCTTAGAATCGCAGTGATATCAGCACAAAATTTGATGAGGAATTCGCTTTTATTGTCAATTGTTGGAAGGTCTTCGGGTTTGAAATTTTCATATAGTGTTAAAATTTCATTGCTGATAGAATTCCAGTTTTCTTTTGAAATTTGATCGGTTTCACATGCTTTATCTGTGGCTTTGCTTCTAAAATCGTTAGTATTGTCGTGGAATCTAACCCTTGCGAACCGTTCCCCGAGAGAACTCATCTGCTTGCTAATGATGTCAATCTTTGGAGTCACTCCAGCAATTATTGTGAATTTGCTTTCATATTCCTTTGTTCCAATACCAGAACCAAACTCGGCGACATAATGACCATCAAACATTGCCCGGAGTTGTCCGAGAATTTCATTTAGTTCTTCTTTATTCTTGCTGACAATAGTTGTGAGGTCATTCAGGGCCATTATTTTACCATCTAATCTTGGATAGAGGTCAACGTTTCCATCAAGACCAGAAACAAGAGTGCTTTTTGTAAGACTTGAGATTGGATGGACGAACATATTGACTCTCCCGCCTGGTGTTAAGAATTCTATGAAAACAGTTTTACCGTTTCCTGGTGGCCCGACGATAAGCACCCACACGGGGTGACCTGTAATCTTGTTGGATATCATTGTTGCAAAGATAATGGTATAAGGAGCATCATCAGGAACATGAAGATGCTTTTTTATTTTCTCCAATATATTTTTCCAACTCGGATTTATGACACGCATAAAGAAATTGGGGTCATTATTATCTATTATTTCAACATCTATCTCATTTTCATGCTGTTTCATAGTAGCGCCCATTTTAATGAGAGTCTTGCTGGCTTCGTTTCGTGTAGTAATTTCTGTTGAATAAAGCATTGAACGGAGTTGTTCATCTCTTTTCTTAGTAACAATCCATAATGGATCTTTGAATTCTTTGAACGTAACAAGCTTATCAGCATTCCAGATACTAAAAGTCCATCTGCTGTTCCTTTTATATATTGAAACTCGTACATCTCTCTTTTCTGAATAGTAGAAATTCAAGGCTTTAACATTCTTACCATCAGCGTTTTCAATAACAGAGATATCATATGAGTCCCATAGGTCAGATATAGTATCTGAATTAGTATCTTTGGCATTTTCATTTTGGGATTGGGTGTTTGTATCTTCTCTCTTCATAAACTCACCACCCATCAGACGTTTTAAATTTAAATGGGATCGAGATTTGTGAGGCAATGTCAGAAAAATCCAATTCCTCTGCATCAAGTACACTTGATATCGGTTCATTGTCTTCATTGAAGATTACGAACTTGCAGGCATTTTGTTCCATGAATAGAACAGCCTGGTTACCGGAAGATTCTGATGTGAATTTCATCAGATCGGCGTCAAATTTAAGTATACCATCACAGGCATTCTGGATTGATATGGATTTTACCATCTTAATCACTCCGAGAAAATGCAGTTAATTTTGGAATAAGCGTTACATTTATATGGAATAGAAACAATATAAATATTGTAAAGTTGGTTCGGCGCTGACTTTTAATATCGGTGCTTTCCACTTCGGCCAAGAAGTGGGGCACCACTTTACCTTTTCTTTTCATTTAAATCACCTCATTGTACTGCCCTCAAAGTTATGCCCTTCTCAAGGTTTTGCCACAGCATCTCATTAACGTAACTTGAGCGGGACAAAGAACGTCTTTGTTCGTCTATCAGTCTTACCAGATTTTCATCTAATGTTATTCCGACTATTTGCTTCATATATCCTCCAATATACTATTAATCTGTGCTATATACGGGATGTTATATATATCTTTCCAAACGGAGTTTGAATGGGGCACGAATTGTTAAAACAGTTTATGGTTACGCTTAAAATGACAAATAGAATTTTATTTTTAGTTTAAAATATGTATAGCCGTATATCTTTTTGATTTTAATGAAATAAACAGATAAAGATATTTAAAATTTTTGGAAATTTCGGCCTTGGGACAAAAATGCCGACGCATAGCGGTAGATTTTCGCGATAAATCTGTCAAAAAAAAACCCGCAGCATATTGAATCCCAAAATAATTTTATCCCAAGGCCGGAAATTTCCAATGATAATTGGCGCATTTAATATCATTATCTACAATTTTACAAATCTGATAAATATAAATAAAAAAAAATAAAAAATAAAAAAAAATTAACATTGACAATATGGGAACTCTTGTATCATATCAAAATCTTTCTTTTTCAATGTCCCATCAACATTATAGTGGAATTCGGAATGGCAGTTCGGGCACAAAATTAAAAGATTTTCCATTTTATTGTTCTCCCTATTCCTATCCTTGTGATGTATCTGGGGTTCAACGAAGGCAAAATCTTCCCCTCGTTTTTCACAGTAGCCTCGGGATCTTACTAATAATTTTCTTTGGACAGTTATCGGTACACTCATACGTTATCACCTCCTTTGATTTAGATACTATAATGTATATAATTTATTTAATTTTATCGTATATTAGGGGATTATAATATTTAAAGAATGCGGTTGATATCCATTTATGTTAAAGTGCAAATGATATAGTTGAATTTTGATGTTCATTTGTATACGATTTATCGAGATGCTAGAGATGTATACAGAAAGTAAAGTTTATATCTAATCGTAACATTGTTACAATTACATGAAAGGACACCGACC
>JAKRWB010000476.1 GCA_022353185.1 ANME-2 cluster archaeon
TTCAGTCAACCCGTACAGCCTGTAAACGATCTGGTCGATAAGCTTATCCGTAGCCTCGATACTGCCCATGAGAGGCTGCAATTTACCCACTGAATCGTTATACCATTCATTGAGGTGCCTGTAATTGGTGGGGGTCTTAGGGTCGTACCCGTCCCTGAGTTTCTTCTTGTTCTTTACCAGTATGTCAACCAGCTTCTGGAACTCATGGTTATAGTATTCCCGCACCGCAGTCTTGTTGGTCATGTCATCCACGGCTGCGCCAATCTCACCTTCAAGGAATCCCAGGAAACTCTTTATCTCAGCATTCTTCTCCTTGTTCATGTCTATCATGCACTCTGCCAGGTGTGCGAGCAGGTCATGCACCACATCAGATTCCTCAGGCTCTGCCGCCAGCCGCAATCCCACGAAGTCCAGCAGCCGGTCCATATTGTCCGGCGCGCCCAGGTATTCGGAGTACAGCGCCTTTACCTCATCCACATGGGCGGCGCGGCGGTCAAGGTAATTCCACGCTGGTTATCGGTAAGGTCGGGAGCCGAGACCCGGATACTATACGACGTGCAGGTGAGTAATCTATAGGGAAGGGATGGGATGCTGTAGAGAAGTATATTTCAGCACATAATTCGCATAAAGATAATCGAGAATAATCCCAAAATCACTATATACAAGTACGGTACATTGTAAAGTGGGGGATATAGAATTAAAAAAAAACACAATTAAAATAATCCGAGATGCACAGGGATTTACCCCAAAAAAAAGATACTGTGGTAAGTGTATTAAAAATTAATGGGAGGAAAAGAAATATGAAAGTATTGGCAATAAACTCCAGCCCAAAAATGGATAAGGGCAATACAGCTCTGATACTCAACCCTTTCCTTGAAGGGATGAGAGAGGCGGGAGCAGATGTTGAACTCTTCTATACGAGTAAGCTAAAGATCAACCCTTGTCAAGGTGAGTTTAACTGCTGGGTCAAGACACCGGGCAGGTGCTTCCAGAACGACGATATGCAGATGCTTGATCCTAAGATGCGTGAGGCTGACATCCTGGTGTTCGCCACACCGGTCTATTGTGATGGCATCACAGGCCCGATGAAGAACCTGATGGATAGAACAGTCCAGCAGGTGAAACCATTCTTCGAGCTGCGCGATAATCACTGCCGTCATCCTTTGTGCGACGATACCAAAGCAAACAAGGTAGTGCTGGTCTCCAACTGCGGTTTCTGGGAGATGGACAACTTCGATCCGCTGATTATACATATGAAGGCGTATTGCAAGAACGCATCAAGTGAATTTGCAGGAGCGTTGCTGCGGCCTCATGGAGGAGGAATGGAGCCTATGATGGAGATGGGTGAGCCTATAGATGATATTTTCAAGGCTGCAAAAGAGGCGGGCCGCCAACTTGTAGAGGATGGTAAGATGTCAATCGAAACTTTGAACATCGTTAGTCGTGAACTTATGTCTCAGGAGATGTATGTACAATTCGCGAATCAGCATTTCCAGGAAGCGCTGGAGGCACTGAAGAAGTAGATAATTATTCATTCGAAAGGGGACCAATAATACCTTTTTGGTTTCGGCTTGTCCGAGTTGGGCTATCATGCAATGATAACTCGGAATTGACTGATGAGAATCAAAAATTGAATTAATCTCAGGTATGATCCTCTTTCTTTTTGGCTTCGGTAAGAGTATTCATACCTTTTACTATATCATTTTTGGATAGATTCAAAGGAATCCCAATCTCCTGGAGTTTATACATGAACATCCTCTTTGGCAATCCCGCTATTTCGGCTGCTTTACCAAGTGAAACCTGGCCTTCAGTGTATTTCCTGATAGCTTTTCTTAGATTATATTCCTGAATATATTTCAAGATTGAGGATTTTATAAGTTCCTCTTTATTAGTTGATGTTTCCTTTGAAATCTCTTGCAGCCTTCTTAGGTAATCATCCTGGAGACTTATTTTTATTTCCATCTATTACCACATCTTTTGCTTTATCGATAGCCCCATCACTAAATGATATTCTTAGTTTATCAAGCATTTCAAAGGCTTGTTGTTGTTTAATATTCCTATGTGGTCAGTAACTTCCACAGGGACATTCAGATTTTTATTTTGAAGAAGGTTTAATTTTTCAAATCCAATGATTCTATTGTCCTTATCCTTTTTGAGTATCACTTCGTCTCCTATTTCCTCACAGATGAATTCCTTTTCGGCATCATCAAACCATACATCAAGCGTGTTTGATTCCCGATTGATGACGACTTTTATTTTTTCCATTGCCGGACACTTTCTTTTATCTTATCTGTAATATAGGTTGTAATAATAAATCCTTCACTACTATTTATTACCACACATATGATAGTTCTTATTATGGTATTTTCTTTCTCTGTGAAATAGATGGACATTCTTATCTGTATTGCTCTTACGTATAGAATCAGGATTTCCCAATATGCCAATTACGTCAGATTCCATACTGTCCGACGCGCCCGGGTATTCGGAATATAGGGCCTTTGCTTCATCCACAAGGGCAGTGCGGCGGTCGGGGTAATTCCACGCTGGTTATCGGTAAGCTCAGGGGACCCGAGACCCGGATGCTGTACGAAGCCGTGCAGGTGGGCACTGCCGGGAATCCGGTGGTGGGGACCAAGTTGCTATCTTGGCTCTGTGGGGAAAGGATGGGATGTTGTCGAGAAGTATATTTCAGCACATAATTCGCATGAATATAATCGATAATAATCCTATAATCACTACATACAGGCCAGGTACATTTGAGGCTGTCTGGCAATTCAAAATTTAGAAAAATCGGAGGGAGATTAGGGCTTTAAATTGAAAAAAAGGACAATTTTTATTATTGTTAGTAATTGTCGGACAGCCTCATTTGTACGGGGTATACCGTAACTGAAGGCGATAGATGCCTGTGCATACTCGGAATACCCTGAACTCAATATAACAATCGTGGAGTTAATAATTGGGTACGGATAGATTATTCACTAAAATGATAGATTAGATTCCTCTTATTTTTCACCCTTGGAAAGGTATTTTTCCATCTTACCGTCGGAGTGAACTTGTTCTAAGACTCCTAGCAAAGCCTCAGCAAGGCTTTTAGCTGCTACAAAAGACATGTATATCCTTGTCCCATTGAGAAGAACTTTCCCTTCTTTTTTTATGCCAGGCATTTCTAGGAAATCAATATAAACATCTCTCTGAGTTACCTGGATATATGCAATATTTGAGTAACGCACTATAGATATGTCTGGGGTAATATCTTTGGGGTCGAATTTATAGAGTTCTCCAATATCTATTTTAACCATCTCTTCGTCTTTGAGTGGAATTTCTTCCTTCGTTATTGACTCCTCTTTTTCTATTTTAGTCATTAAAATCAAGCCGTCCTAGCAGCTATTGGAGTAGATTCTCCCATTGTTTGTTTAGTTGCGAATGTCTCAATCCACTGCTTGCCTTGATATTCAAACATTGTATAGGTCGCTACAGCCGTTGGTTGAATTTTTTCTTTAAGTTCTTTAAAATAATAGTCAAATACAGCAAAATCCATACATTCCGTTCCATCCCTATCATCAATAGATGCTAAGGATAGAAAGGTCAGAGCTATTAATTTCTTAGACTTTAGATTTGCCCTATAAACAGGATGTTGATTATCACTGATGTCTTTTTCAAGCAACCCAAGACTTGTAAGATTATTAAGAGCCTTTCTAACGCTTGGAGCTGAAGAGCCAGTCATTTCTTCAAAATATCGAGGACGGTAGTTTCGATTGTGATCTGCTACAATCTCCTCAATGATTTTGGTTTGTGCATTATCTCCAAAAAGACCCCCGTATGGTTTATCCAAATATATTCCCAACTCTGTTGGCAATTCTGGTAATTGTTCTTCGTGCATTTTGAAGTTCTCCTAATTATGTATATCCTATATTTTGCATCCTTGTATTAAACCTTTGTTTTTTTTTCGGTATCAGAAATTATTTTTTCCAGCGCTTTTGTTTGTCTATGATGAGGAACTTCGAGGTTATAATGCGACATCCATTGGTCTGCCCACACCATGTCTTCCAATTTTACTACCGCTTCACCTTTATATGTGTATTTACATAAACACGGACTTAATAATTTAATGATACTTTCAATATTCAAACCGTCATTTTCCCATTTTTTCTTACACTCTTTTAATTTCCTTACCGCTCCGCGCTTTTTCAGCCATGAAAGAAACTTAGTAACTTCATATGTAGGGTCTGGTACTTTTGGAAAAATAGTTTGACTTTTAACAGGCACCCCACAATTTTGAGATACCTTCTTTATATTTGGCATCGTGTCTTTTCTTATATTTCTCAATAGATAACCTTACCTATTTTGATTATTAACCATCAAGTGACTATCATAATCGGAGCGATAACAGGAATCCAGATATATTTACTGAATGAAAATTATGTATATTAGCAACTATAAAATGAGTTGATATTATGTGGACGAGGCGGGACTCGACTGCCCTTTTGAGGGTTTGATCCTCTTAGTCTAAAACAAGGACACCCGCAGCCTTCTGGTTTTCAGCCAGCTGCTCTGCCATTGAGCTACTCGCCCACAATTAATAATTATACTCGTTACTATTAAAAAGTAATGGTCTAAGCCTGGATTATAAAACTGAAATTAGCGTGCCAATATAAATATCAAACCCCCGAGCATCCGCTTAATGCCACGTTTTTATAAAGCATGGTCTGTGACTGAGGGCGATAGGCGTTCTCGTGCATCCATTTCATAGTGTTCTCTGTTTCCTGAACACGCCAGATTTCAACACCGCAGTGCAAAATATGGTCCCATCGAACTGTCATTGATA
>JAKRWB010000477.1 GCA_022353185.1 ANME-2 cluster archaeon
GGGTATCCACTTAACTCCCGAAACCTCATATAAGTGGAAGAGTTTAATGTTGAGTAATGCCAAAAGCAGACGTGGACTACCCTAAGACATGGAACCAGTTTATGGACTGATTCTCAGATGAAATAGAACGGGAGTTAAGTGGATACCCCATTAAAGTTATATAAAGAAAGGGTCAAAAGGTAATAATAATGAGAAAATATACAGCCAAAAGCGAAAAGGACCTTATACAACAGATAGAGGCTGATCCAGAATTAGATAAAGAGTGGGAAGAGCCTGTAAAAGGTC
This sequence comes from ANME-2 cluster archaeon, assembly GCA_022353185.1. GTDB lineage: Archaea > Halobacteriota > Methanosarcinia > Methanosarcinales > Methanocomedenaceae > Methanocomedens_B. Next base: position 286 of record JAKRWB010000477.1, read on the forward strand.
ACGTAGTCGAAATTAAGCACGATGAAGAGAATTCAAATCTGGTAGATGCAGTAAAAACTAAGAAATCAGAGGCGACTGTAGCATAACATTTCTCCACTGCTTAATTACTGGTAGTTGCATTTACCATTTAAAGAGATTCTAACCTTAATCCCTCTAAATCTTCTCCTTCACCCCATCAACAACCTCCTCGAACAGCCCATTCTCATTCTCCTTAGCAGGCTGCTTCCCGCTGGCCTTCGCAAACTTCCCGCAGAAATTCCTTTTGCTTAGCATCCAGCTTCTTGGGCACCTTCACATTCACCTTCACATGCAAATCCCCCTGTCCGTATCCATGTATATTGGGCATGCACTTATCCCTAACCCTAAACGTCGCCCCGGGTTGCGTACCGGCCGGGACCTTCAACTTCACCTTACCGTCCACAGTGGGCACCATAATTTCATCACTCAATGCTGCCTGGGTAAAACTGATTTTTGCCCCCACACAATATCATTACCCATACGCTTGTGGGATAAGGAGACCGGTGATTCGCTGGACAAGGATGTGTTCAGGTTCGATAAGGGTGACCTAGCTGCGGCTTATAGGGAAGTTGCGCGCAGGATTGTGCCTGAGATATTTGATTAAGGATTTTAAGGGAAGGGCGGGTGAAACTACCCGCATTCATTTTGTATAACAAGTTTTTACCTGTGTAATCACAGTAAACTGCGGATGCAAATAGTTATATGTTCAAATGTCTTACAATATAAGTAATTAAGGTGTTCACATGGCCACAATTACAGTATCAATGCCTGATCGATTTAATAAAGTTAAAAAAGAATTCCCGAAAATAAACTGGAATGAGGTCATGAAAGCAGGGATACTGAAACGCTTGGATGAATTGAAAAAGTTTGAAAAACTTAAAACCAAAGGTGCGTTGTAAATGGTAAATGTGGTATTAACTGTACCCGTGTACTATATCAAGTACTTTTTTAGCATATAACCCGCATCAATACCTATAACATATTCCCAATATTTCCATCCTTTAA
>JAKRWB010000478.1 GCA_022353185.1 ANME-2 cluster archaeon
AGGTCTGATTCGATAGTGAATGCGGTGAGATATTCAATTGCTATGTAGATAGGGGAATTACGGACCTTCACATCTCCCATCTGCTCCACATCCATTCACCACAACGATCTGGTGATCGAACTAATACTGAATAAGGCTCCCGTCCATCTTTGCCCTCTTGACCGCATATCTGAACGAGAGTAAACCCATAGGCACCAGCACAACCGAAAAGACCATGAGCGCGGTTATCTCCGGAGCCAGGGCTGAAAGCGAGTAGCCCTGCAGAAGCGCATGCCTCATCCCGCTGAGCGAGTATGTGATCGGTAAAAGATACGAGATTGTCCGGAGCCACTCGGGCAAGACCGAGATTGGGAAGAGCACTCCGCCAAAGAGTTCGGATGTGCTCATAAAGAACATATTTATCGGGTCGCCCCTCTTGAGCACCATGATGAAGCTTGCAGAGATTATACCGATGCTGCCGAAGCATATTATCGTCAGAACGAGGATTATCAGAGCAGCCGGGACATTTGCATTGCTCATATCCACGCCCAGGAGAATACCGATCACAAGATACATCAAAACTCTGAAAGACATGAAGATAAAACTCCAGAGAGAGGATAACGTTACTATTACCGATGTATCGGTCGGGGTAACAAGCATCGCTTCCAGTGTGCCCATCATCTGCTCGCCCCGGATGCTCTCTGAAAAACTCCTGAGCGCAGTCATCAGATACCCTGAAAAAGCTATGCCTATCAACACAAAGGAGAAATAGTCCCCGCCATACGGTTCAAGATGCGCCGTTCCCGCACCCCCGACCAGTTTGGAAACGAAGTAGAAGGTTAGAATCGAGAAGAGCATGAAGAAGAATCTCAGAAAGAACTCAAATTTATAGCTTGTTGCAAGTATCAGATCTCTTCTTATGAAGGTAAGCGCTTTTTTGCATATCAAAATCTCATCCCCCTCGGTCTACCGCCACCCATCATCCTTCTACGCCCCGGATAAACGTGCTTTGGTGCTGCCCCCTTCTCAAACTCTTTGCCTGTGTAGTGCGTGAAGACGTCACCCAATCCCGGGTCCGGTTTATCAAGCGCGCTTTTCAGTTCCTCTAGTGTACCGACCGCCACTATTCTGCCCTCATTGATGATCGCAATCCTGTCGCACAACTCTTCTGCCTCAGGAAGGTGGTGTGTGGATAGAAAAACGGTCTTTCCCTCGTCCCCCGTGATATGTTCCTTCACAAACTTCCTCACATTCTGTGCCGCACCCGGATCCAGTGCTCTCGTCGGCTCATCCATGAACAGAACCGCCGGATCGTTCAATAGTCCACGTGCAATAGCCATCCGTTGCTTCATTCCTGCAGAATAGCTGAGAAACCTATCATCCCCCCTATCCTCCATGCCAACGAGGCTCAACAGCTCATCTATTCTCTCTTCTGCATCATCAGAATAGTAATTGTGAAGAGCAGCAAAGAATCTGAGATTGTGTCTGCCTGTCAGCCGCCAGTAGAAGCTCCGTTCATCAGAAGTGATAAAACCAATCGATTCCCTGACCTTTCCACTATCCTTTGAGATGTCATACCCGTTCACGTGAGCGGTTCCTTCTGAGGGAAGAATCAGTGTGCATAGCATCTTTATGAGCGTGGTCTTGCCAGCACCATTCGGTCCGAGAATGCCGAAGATCTCTCCCTTTTTGATCTTGAGGTTCACATCTTCAACGGCTGTTATCTCATCCTTTCTGAACGGATGCAGGAAAAAGTCGGTAAATCCTTTCTGCAATGCGAACTTCTTTGTCAGTTCGTGAGTCTCAATCGTGTATTTCAATATCTCATCCTCTTCTCCCTACCGGGACATGCTTCAACGGCACGATATAGGGCGTTTCCGATTGTCTTCTCACAGCTGCCTCGACATTGTAGACAGACTCTATATTCTCCGGAGTCAACACATAAGAAGGTTCGCCGACAGCAACGATTCTACCGCCCTTCATCATAATCATCCTGTCCGAGTATCGTGATGCGAGGTTCAGATCATGAACTGCCATCAGGGCAGTGATCACTTTTTTATCCACAAGATTTCTTATTATATTCATCACATCAAGTTGATGCCATATATCGAGATTGCTGGTTGGTTCATCGAGCAGAAGAACCTCCGCTTCCTGAACGAGCGCACGCGCAATCAACACTTTCTGCTGCTGCCCCCCGCTCAGTTCGTTGAAATTACTCATTCCGATATCCTCAATTCCAAGTAATCTCAGCACCTCCCACACCTTCTCCTCGTCGTCATCACTGCTGAGCCATCCAAGATGTGGGCGCCTGCCCATGAGCACCGTATCAACGACGTTGTTGGGGAAGATGCGCAGCGAATTCTGTGGCACATAAGCAATATTTCTGGCAACATCCATCCTCTTCATCCTGGTTACCTCCTTTCTGTCGATGAGAATGCTGCCGCTTTGCGGTGTCAGTATCCGGTCTATGCATTTGATTAGCGTGGATTTGCCAGAACCATTCGGACCCACGATGCTCACAAGCTTGGATGGGGGTATATCGAAACTCACGTTCTTGAGGATTGGTGAGCTATTGTAGCTGAATGTGATATCATTCGCCTGAAGTTTTATCATCATGTCCAGAACTCCCTCCTCTTTCCTTTCAGAATCAGGTACATGAAGAACGGAACCCCGATGATAGATGTCATAATCCCTGTGGGGATTATGGTGGGTGCTATGATATTCATTCCGATGGCATCAGCCGAGATTAACACAAATGCGCCGAGAATGCCAGATGCAGGGATGAGAAACCTGTGATCGCCGCCTATTATCATGCGTGCCATGTGCGGTGCGACCAGCCCGATAAACCCGATGGTTCCGGTAAAACAAACAACAGTTGCCACTAACAGACTTGAGATTACCATGATGAACGTTCTTACGTTGTTGGCATCCACACCGATGCTCTTTGCGGTCTCATCTCCAGCCGTCATGATGTTTAAGTCCCA
>JAKRWB010000479.1 GCA_022353185.1 ANME-2 cluster archaeon
CTGTCAGGGCTGCCGGATGGGTGATGGAACAGCCGGCCGGGGTGTATGGAATGGCTGATGTGTTGGGGCTGGGGAAGTAGGGTGTAAAAGGGGTATATACAGGCCCGGTACATTGAATGGGTTTAGCGGTGACTGCTGGATGGTCATCATGCGAGTCAATTAAATCTTCAGATTCACAATTCTCAAAAAAATTAGCAATATGTATATACAACAATAAAACTATATGATTTATTATTTTATCGAGGAATATTAATGGAAGATGCAAATCCTTGTGTAGATTCGTTGGGGGAATTTTCTAAAAAAAAATCAAAAACGTTCTTCATTACATAATACATAATACTGGACATATCAATAATGTAGGTAAAACAGTATTATTTAAGATTTTATACTTTAATGATTTTAATTATTATGAATTATTTGAAGAAAAATTAACTGGTGAAACTTATTTAAAATATCCATTTGGCCCGGCACCCTGTGATTTTGATGAGGTGATTCTTGAACTTGAAGGGGAAGGCATGATACGGGAAACCGAATATGGTTATGGAACATACCGGCAAATAAAATTCTTCTCAAACACCGAACCTGATATTTCTGAATTAAGTAGAGACGAATTGGATTTTATTGACAAAACTATTGATACTTATTCTAGCTTTAGTGCAAAACAAGTAAGTGAATATTCACATAATGATGCTCCTTATATTGCAGCAGAGGATTTTGAAGAATTAGATTACGAAATGGTATTCTATAGAACTTCAGAACTTTCAGTAAGGAACTATGATGATGAAGATGACAGCTATTAAATTTGAAGCTGTCCCATAATTCTGGGAAGAGTTGAGTCGTGCAATTGAAAAATATAGACATCTTGAAGACGATTTTGAGAGATTCAAAAAAGCATTAGAAATAAACCAACCACAAGAAATGCGTGGGACTTTTAGAATTAGCGGTCTTGGAATTAATGTTAAAATACCAATTTATAAGGTGAAACATTTCAGGTCTCTAGATTTTAAAGGAAAGGGTTCTAAAAGCGGATTTCGTGTGATTTATGCGCACATGAACGAAGAACATAAAATAATTTTTATTGAGTTTTATCATAAAAATAACACAACGAATCATGATGTGAAAAGAATAAAAAAATATTTTGAAGAATATTAACTTACCATAATAGATTTAATTTTAAACAAACTTGTATTTTGTTATTCAATCACATGCACTCTCCAGATACCCCCGACAAAACGTAGTGCTGCCAGGCAGTCAGTGACTACAAAATAAATCTTACAATAATAAACAAAAACAAAGCATCAGGGATTCGCTAAGTCATTGCCTAAAAATAAAGTAGCAAATTTTATTTGGTGCAACAAGTCTATTGATTGCGATACATGACGCTCCATGTATCATAATTTCGATAGCTTATTATTCGGTAAACCCTAAGAATCCCCGAAAATTAAAATCTAATCCCTAAAGCCCAGCAGACTTAGCAATATCCTCGGCCACATCGGTCCGCTCCCAGG
>JAKRWB010000034.1 GCA_022353185.1 ANME-2 cluster archaeon
TCTTTACGGTTTGAATAGTAATAACGCCAGTGTCTTTGTCTTCTTTTTTCGATTTTTCAAATACAATGAAATGGCGGATAAGGTCTAAGAGCGTTGTTTTATTGAGCATCCCGTTAATGAGCGTTTCCAGCTGACCAACTAAAGGCGAGGCTTCAACCTTACCGTCCGAGCTTTTCCATGCCATAAAGCGGCTAAAACCGGCAGAAAGGGAACCTGATTTTGCTTCCAGGCCGTCGGAGATGACCATGAAACCATTATAGGCAAACAAAGACGGGATTGCCTGTTTGTAGGTCTGGAACTGTCTGAAGGCAGATCGTGCGGTTGCGTTTTCGTCGGCAGGGTTTTTCAGCTCGATAACCACCAGGGGCAGGCCGTTAATAAAAAGGATGATATCGGGGCGTTTGTTCACGTTATTTTCTACGACAGTGAATTGATTGGTGACAAGAAATTCGTTATTTTCAGGATGGTTAAAATCTACGAGCCAGACCAGATCACCCCTGTCGGCTCCGTCTTTTTGGTAGCTTACCGTTATGCCTTCGGTAAGCATCCTGTGAAATGCTTCGTTGTTGGCGATAAGTTCCGGGGAATTGAGGCGCTGTATCTGCTTGATGGCATCTTCTCTCGCATCTGACGGTATGTCGGGATTGATCCTGCCAATCGCATTTCGCAGCCGTTCCAGCAAAATGACATTTTCAAAGGAACTTCTTTCCGGTGTTTCACTATCCGGGGCAATGTCGGGAGCATAGATGTACCGGTAACCCTGTTTTTCGAGAAGTTCGATTGCAAACTCCTCTATGGCGGATTCGGTGATCTTATTTGTAGTCATCTTTTTCCTCCCGAATGCGCCGTACCTCTTTGTCAAAATCTGAAATGTAATTTGTATCCTGAATTTTCTTGAATGTTTCGTATTCTTTGCTTGCCAGAGCCAGAGCAACTTCATGACTGATTTGTCCGGCATTGTTGAGTATTTCGTACTCACTAAACTTCAGGAAGGCATTCAGTTTTTCAATCCAGTCTTTCATGTACATTGGTTTATTACGGACCGCCTGTAATTCCGCATAATCAAGATACATGGTAACTATGCGGTTCAAATGATCAAGTTCGATTTTATCCAGATAGTTTTTTGCTATGGCAACATCACCTGGCATGATTTTACCGTCAGGTCCTTTTCGCCATGATGTCAATCCCATATTTTGCTTATCACTTTTGGCTCGTTCGGCTACAATTTCCGCGGCGGTCTGTCCTGTAATGGCAAAATGCAGTTTGTTCTGTACCGTTGCAAAGAATTGTTTTGTGTCCTGTGCTTTTGGCGAATAGTCAATAGAAGTGGCGTAAATATCGGTAATTTTCTGATACAACATCCGCTCACTTGAACGGATATCCCGGATTTCTTCGAGTAAGTCATCAAAATAACGTGTGCTGAAACGGGAACCATACTTGAAACGGTCGCTGTCCATTGCAAAGCCTTTATGGATGTATTGCTGAAGAATTGAAATGGCCCATTGCCTGAACTGTGTGCCGCGTTCCGAGTTAACCCTGTACCCCACCGCTATAATTGCTTCAAGCGAATAAAACTTTGTTTGATATTTCTTGCCATCTTCAGCAGTATGTGCAAAATATGCACATACTGAATCTTCCTGTAATTCGTTATCAGAAAATATGTTCTTCAGATGTTTGGTAACAACACTACGGTCTACATCGAACAGTTCCGCAATCCGCTTCTGGGGGAGCCAGATGTTTTCATTAGCATATAGCACCTCAATGTTGATGTTCCCATCAGGAGCTTGATAAACGGTAATTTGATTGTCTGGTAATTTTTTATTTGTAGTCATTACACTTTTCCTTTGCTGTTGTCTTCCAATTTTTTTATCATTTTATCAAAATCTGATTCGAATAATCGGTCTTGCACCATGCGGGACTTCTCAAATTCACTTTCAGCGAATGCTTTTGCTATCTCTCGTGTCACTTTGCCTGGATTATCTAATAGTTCACGATTATTGAATTTTAAAAACACATACATCTTTTTAGACCAATCTTCCATTGTCATTGGAATATTTTGTTCTGCCTGGTCTTCTGCATAATCAAGGTACATTGTAGTAATACGGTCTAATGCTTTAATCTCTTTTTTTGAGAGATAATTCTTGGCAATAGAAACATCTGGTTTTATGATTTTTCCATGAGGCGCATTTTTCCATGTAGTTAAACCCATGTGTTCATTATTACTGTTTGCTCGCTCCATTATCAGTTCAGCGGCAGTGTTCCCATGAGTGGCAAAATGTAATTTATTCTGTACTGTCGCGAAGAATGTTTCTGTAATTTCACTCTCAACATTATAATCAACAGCAGTGGCATATATGTCGGTTATTTTCTGATAAAAGCGACGCTCACTTGCCCGGATTTCCCGGATTTCAGCGAGCAAATGGTCGAAATAGTCCTTATTGAAGAAGGAACCGTTTTTTAACCGTTCATTATCAAGCACATAACCGCGAATAGCAAAATCTCGCAAGATATTAATTGCCCATTGACGGAATTGGGTTGCACGTTGTGAATTGACCCGAAATCCAACGGCAATAATGACATCAAGATTGTAAAATTTCGTAGTATATTCTTTTCCATCTTCTGCAGTATGTCGGAAATCCCGACATACTGAAATCTCTTTTAATTCGCCTGTTTCGAAGATGTTTTGTAAATGCTCTGTTATAGTACTGCGACCTTTTTCAAACAAAACACTCATCAGCTTTTGAGTAAGCCATACCGTTTCATCTTCAATGCGAACCTCTATAGTATTTTTATCGCTCTGTTTTGTGAAAATCAGAAATTCCACAGTGCTATTTCGTATTTGCAGTTTTTTACTTACGGTAATTTGGTTGTTGGGCAATTTTTTATTTGTAGTCATATTTACCCTCACGAATACGCCACACTTCTTTGTCAAAATCGGAAATGTAATTCTCATCCTGTATTACCCGATATTCTTCATATTCCTGTTCGGCTTTCAACTTCGCTTCCAGTGCGCTGACTTTGCCTTTATCGTTTAGTATCGGGTAAGTGGATAATTCCAAAAAACTACGGAGAAATTGCCCCCAGTCCTGCATTTTCATAATTATCTGCCGCTGTGCCCTATTTTCCGCCAGATCGAGATATGCGGAGATAATCTGATTCAGTTCCTTGATGTGGGTTTTGCTCAGATAATTTTTAGCAATGGAAACATCTGACTTCATGATTTTCCCATCCGGCGCATGTTTCCAGTTTGTCAAACCCATGTGGATCGTTGTTGCATCTGCCGAATCGTAAATAATCTCTGCCGCCGTTTTTCCGGTAATTGCCCAGTGGAGCTTATTCTGAACCGAGGCAAAAAACTCCTTTGTTGCCGGTGCATTTTTATCATAATCGGCGGAAAGTGCGTAGATGTCAGTGATCTTTTGATAAAACTTCCTTTCACTTGCCCGAATTTCCCGGATGCGCTCAAGTAGTTCCTCGAAATAGTCCTTGCCGAAAACTTGATTGCCCTGCTTGAGCCGCTCATCATCCATCACAAATCCTTTGATGATGTATTCTTTCAGGGTTTTGGTTGCCCATATGCGGAACTGGGTGGCTTGATAGGAGTTTACGCGGTAGCCTACCGAAATGACAGCATCGAGATTGTAGTATTCTAAATCTCTTTCCACTTGCCTCGACCCTTCCGGTTGAACTGTTCGGAAATTCCGAACAGTTGAATCCATCTGCAATTCTCCTTCGGCATATATTTTCTTAAGATGCTCGCTAATAGTTGCTTTTGCCTTCCCAAACAGTTCGCCGATTGCTTTTTGTGTCAGCCATATCGTTTCATCCTGCAAAAAAACATCGACATTTATTTTCCCGTCATTTCCAGTGTAGAGGATGAAATTTGATTGTTGCTTTGCAATATCGCTTTTGTTCATACGATCGCCTCTTGTTGCTTTAAATTCACTCTCACTTTACCGCTCATGAGTTTTGGCAACAGTGTATCTCGCAGTTTTTCAACGAATAGGAAAGTATAAAATCGTATCGTTATCTGCTGGCTGAATCAGTATAATTCAAAATCGATAATTTGATTTCATTGGCTTTCATTCTTGTTTGTGTGTACCTAAAAACAAAAGCCAAGAAATCAATTACAATTGCAATCACAATAGCCTTAATCCTTTTTACTTATAGCACATGGGAAGAATACAAACTAAGAAACAAGGATTCACTTCGGCAGGTAGTAATAGAAAATGTAGAGAGGTTTCGTAATTGTCGAAAGCCTCAAAACGGATATAAAATATATGAATGTCCAGAATGTGGAGCAAAAAAATATGTCCCCTTCACCTGCAAGAGCCGTTTATGCACATCATGTGGAACAAAAGCAGCAAATGATTGGGCAGATCAGATATATCATAAACTTCTAAAGGTTCCTCACAGACATGTTGTTTTCACTATTCCTGAAAGGTTAAGGGAATTATTGAGGGATCCCAGATACCTGAAAATTCTATTTTCAGCATCAAAAGAAACCATGGAAGAGATGCTCGTCCAATCTAACAAGAAAAAAAAGCTTAAAATCGGCATGATTCAGGTATTGCAGACTTATGGTTCAGACATGAAATGGAATCCTCATCTCCATTGTATTGTCACTGAAGGTGGTTTTGATAACAATGGAGATTGGATACACTTTTATTTCATTCCTTACCGCAAATGGAGACGAAAATGGCAGTATAAATTATTGACATTGTTAAAGAAAGAATTACCAAAGGGCACAGAGACTAATGTTTTTATAGATCGGTTATTCAAAGATTATCCCAATGGATTTGTTGTGAATGGAAAACGTAGATTTGAAAAAAGAGAAGGTTGGAGTATGGCAAGATATATTGGAAGATATATCAAGCATCCACCCATAGCTGAATCAAGAATAATAGCATATGATGGAAAACAGGTAACTTTCTGGTATAAGGATTCAAAAACCGATCGGAAGATAAATGTTACAATGGATAAATTCGAGTTCGTTGGTTTGCTTCTCAGTCATATACCAGAGAAGAATTTCAAGATTGTGAGGTATGTTGGTATCTACTCAAGGAGAGGATATAGGCATATGCAAACCGAATTCCATGAAGGAATGATAGTACTTATTAAGCGAAGTTGGAGGGAAGAAATCAAAAAGACTTTTGATTATGATCCATTGATATGTCCATATTGTAATATTGAGATGGAGCTCATTGGAATATGTTTTGAGGGGACTGAAAGTTATCCTACTGATGATACACAACCTGTTAAACCACCGCCAAATATCAATTTGAGCCAACAGGAAAGGATGCGGTTGATCATAGCCGTGATTAGGGGTAATCAGAATGGAAGAGGGGCAAATATCGAAAATGTGGTATCTGAAGCTGTAAAACAAGGAATTGATAAAGAACAGGTACTTTACGATATTCAACGTCTGAAAGTTCAGGGAGAAGCATATGAACCCAAATCTGGCGAAATTAGATGTGTTTTTTGAGACCATTAAAAGCTAAATTGCCCCGAAGGGGCTTTTCTTGAATTTTTGTAGCCCTCAAAACCCTGAATCTCAGGTTAGAATTGTAAAAAAAAATGTATATCGTTTCATATTTTCAATGTCCTATTTATGATAGTGTTGAATTCATACTACTGTCACTTTAATATCGAGAGGAATAACTTCTCCCTAAGCGTTCCTATTATGCGGCGAATATAAATCTATGACCGATGTCGTCCAAGAATCTATTTTTGTACGGCGTAACTTCATAGTGTCATTATCTAATATAGCTTTGATTGTATCAACTCTAATTACTATATTATGCTACTCCGCATGTATAATTTGGAACTTTTGTGTAAAAATACTGGATAATTCCCGATGATAGTCAACTAAATTGTTGAAGAAACTGTCAGTTGCATTGACAAATTGAGTGTAATCTTCGTGATATGTGTTATTTACCAGATGCCAGCAATTCCCGGGAAAATTGTAAACGCATGCAGCTAAATGGTTACTAAAGATCACTATTTTATACTTTCGTAGACATTGTGTATAATATTGAGTGATAAAACTAATAATTTGAAGTAATTATTAGCAATCTTCGAACTTCAGGGATGGAATTATGTATGCATCAAAAAATAAAACTTAGAAAAAATCTGAA
>JAKRWB010000480.1 GCA_022353185.1 ANME-2 cluster archaeon
GTATGGTCCCCCACCACATCGCCACCCCGCACAGCGTGAATACCAATTTCATCTCCTCTTGGCGCAATTCCCTGGCGGCCATATACATACTCCCTGCCGCCCAGCACATCATTGATGACCTGTGCAGCCTTCACCGCAGTACCGCTGGGTGCGTCCTCCTTCATGTTGTGGTGAACCTCCATGATCTCCACATCAAACCCGTCCAGTTTTCCAGCAGCCTCCTTTAGCAATTCCCAGAAAATGTTGACACCCACTGCGAAGTTAGGCGAAATGACCGCAGCCACACCGTTGTCACTGATGGCCTGGTGCATTTGCTGCATCTGTTCCTCGCTAAAACCAGTAGTGCCCACCACAAGGTTGGCCCCGGCATTGGCAGCCCTGACCACATTCCCGGCCGCCGCCACAGCAATAGTAAAATCAATAACCACCTGCGTACCAGTGTCCCTTATCACGTTTTCCATATCATCAGGATTAGATATTGGCACACCCAGCTGCCCGGAACCAATGGCCTCGCCCACATCCATGCCGGTATTAGTAATATCAAATGCCGCCGAGAGTTCCATATCCTGCGAGGCAAGGATATTCTGGATAATAAGAGTCCCCATCCGGCCGCATGCACCCGTGACCGCAGCCCGTATCATTTCAAAGCGCCCCGATCGCCTGTAATTCTGCTATTAGCTTTGCCTCGTTCTCAGAACTGATGGGCGCCAGTGGCAACCGCAGATGTCCCGCAGCCAGACCAATCAGTTCAGCCGCTTTTTTAACAGGTATGGGATTTGTTTCAAGGAACAATGCATCAATCAGGGGCAACAGCTCCTTTGCAAGCCTCTTCGCCTCTGCAAAATTCCCCTCATTAAAAGCTGCAACCATCCCTACCATCTTCTCAGGTACGATATTTGCAGTCACGCTTATTACGCCTGCACCGCCCAGCTCCATTATGGGCAGGGTCATTGCATCGTCTCCTGAGAATAACACGAAATCCTCATCCCTAGTCAAATTGATAATCTCAGATATCTGTCCCAGGTCGTCGCTGGCTTCCTTAATGCCGATAATGTTGGGATGTTGGGCAAGCCGGGCTGTCACTTCAGGCTTCATGTTGATACATGTGCGCGAGGGTACATTATACAGTATCTGTGGAATATCGGCATTATCCGCTATCCTGGTAAAATGCCTGAACAGCCCTTCATCATTGGGCTTGTTATAATAAGGCGTTATAAGCAGTGCAGCATCAGCCCCGGCATCGGCTGCATATTGTGTAAGTTCAAGGGCCTCAGCCGTACTATTTGAGCCAGTACCCGCAACCACAGGCACAGGACTGCAATCAACCGTCAGCTCAATGAGGTCCTTATGTTCCTGAAAAGTTAGTGTGGCAGACTCACCGGTTGTACCGGAAGGCACAATGCCGGAAACTCCCTTCTTTGTCAGGAAATCGATGTTGGAGCGCACTCCATCTTTATCGATTACATCGTCCTGGGTGAAAGGTGTTATCAAAGCAACAAGTACGCCATCCAGCATACCGAAACCACCTATAATTTACCTGATATAAGGTTGTCTGTTCTTCTTCCGTGTGATGTATCCGGCTATGCGGTTTCTGATAACCTTGCTCTCAACATCGGTGAACTGTGTGACAAGAGGCTTGTTTGCATCAAAATCACCAGTGAATACATCGCCCTTCTCATTTAGTAATTGATTTGCAAGAGATTTAATATAACTTGGTCTGATTCCCATTGTATGGCTCCTATGATTGTAATATGACCTGCATACTACTCCACTATTCATATATGTTTTCCTTCATCAATAATCGCATCAAAGGTTTAATGTATAAAAATAAGATATAATGTATATCGTTATGCCCGACATTGGTCTTATATGGGATTCCAAATTGCTGTTTGAACAGTTATTTGTGGAGCACGGTTTTGATTACCAGATGGTACATCCCACATCCCTGGGTTCACCCTTTGTTCCCAAATTCAAACTGGTGATCATTCCTACAGGTTTCGCCAATCTCCAGTATTCCAGTGTGCTGCAATCACTTATGCGCAACCGGCACAGGATAGAGAATTTTATAAAAACCGGCGGTATATTACTGGTCTACGGCGCCCTGACAGAATCCCATAACTATGACTGGCTGCCTATGAAAATAGAGTATATCCAGCGCTACGGTCCTGCAGAACTGTCAGAGCATTGCCAGCATAAAGCATCAATGATTGTTGCGGATGCCAAGCCTGAATGTGACGGTTTATTCACGTCCTGTGATGGGGATTGCATCATGGTGAACGAATCCGGTGAACCAGTGCTTGTGACCAATGAATATGGCGAGGGACTGATTATCGCCACCACCATCCATGAATTTCCCACCCCTGATTTTATCAGGTGGGCACTTGACGGCTCAAAACACGCCAGCCTGTAGTGCAATAACTTAACTCCATTCTACCCCACTCTATTCTACTCCACCCCCTTCACTCTACTCTACTCTACTTCACTTTACTGGCCGTTTTTTTAAGCTTTTCAATCTCTTCAGGGCTGTTTATGATGAGTACAAAGGTACCATGGCACGGTTTCGTATAGGGGAAGATGATGTTGTCGCCGTCCACTCCCACATGGATGGGCGGTACGCCGATAATGAACACATCGAACATTCGATACCCGGGCTGGACAATGTAGAGTTCACTGTAGTTGGAGCGGAGATATGCTACACATTCCTTGAACGTGACCTTGGAGAGCAAGACCTCATATTTCATTTTGTCGATGCAGCCCAACGTTCCACCTCCGATAGTATCTTAGACTTCAGCGGCCTGGGATTGTGTACGGCCTTTGCATGGATATTCGTAAGTCCCAGGTCATCACATTGCTGACCCAGGA
>JAKRWB010000481.1 GCA_022353185.1 ANME-2 cluster archaeon
GACTATTAAGTTCAATGTAACTGCCAACCAGAGCATAGAATCTTGGAACTGGTCTATTGGTGGTGATGTTGAAACCAACAATTATGACAATTTCACTACTTTCTGGGCCACTGCCGGGATAAGAAACGTAAGCGTTAATGCCACAAATTCTAATGGCACCAGTAATACAATCACCTGGGAAGTCACAGTTCAAAATGTGACAGAAAACGGTATTATCCTATCATGGACACCTGAGGAAATTGTTGACTATATTTCTGTGAACGACACCATCAACGAAATAATCACGTATTCCATAACCACTTCCGTGCAAATTGACGATCCTAAATGGACTGTAGATGGAACACTCGTAAATGGAATCGTAAGCGGCAATAACTACTCATATACCCATACATGGGATAATGAGAGTATTGATGGGTCACCCTATAAGATAATCTTCACTGGAAGTTATGACGACTCGCAAGTCGAATTCAAATGGTATGTAAATGTATATGATATAGGGGATTACAGTGGAGGACGCAATCTTTTTGGTATCATTGATGATGCTCTCAAAAACCATGCTACTGAAATTCAAATCCGGATGATAAAACGGCACAGGTTGAACAATCCTGATAATGGGTATGTAGCCCAAAAAGTGAATTTACTTCATGATGAGATAGACAAACGCCAGAGTGCGCGTGCAGCTCTTCGCGATGATTTTAAATCTGGAAAAATATCAAATGAAGAATATGTTGCTGCGCAGCAGCAAGCTCAGTTAGATGCAAAGTATAACCAGAAACTTTTGAAAGAACTGGGGAAAGATATGGCCATTAGCAAAGGCAATAATGGCAAAAGCAATAATGACAAGGGCAATAGATGATTAAAATAAGCATACAGACTGAACAAATATCACGATAAAGCACTAACTCTGAGGGGAATTCGAGACTAAGGACCACACGATTGGCATGTAGTAAATCTTAAATCTATTGCCGTTTAGAAGTGTATATATGAAACTAGTGGTCCTTTTCCATTTATTTTTGTGTTTATTTTTATTGACAAACACAGCTACAGCCCAATCAGTTATTACCATAGATATTCTTGAAGATGGGAATGCTGTATGGATCATGGAGGAATATCTGCCCCTTGCCAACCAGAATGAAATAGATGAATGGGAAGAATTCATTCAAAGCAAGGAGAGCACAGAACAATATCAGTATGATATTGAAGAGTTCAAAGGAAGGATCGAGGGTTTTATATATTCCGCAGAAGTAACCACCAATCGCTCTATGGATGCTGAAAATTGTAATGTTTCATACCACACGGTGAATACTATTTCTGGTGCTTTTGGTATAGTTCGTTTTAGTTTTGAGTGGACGAATTTCTCAATTATAGATTCTGATAAGATTCTTATCGGAGATGTTTTTTCAGACTGGATGATATTATCTACCGACAATGTTCTGACTATTAAGATTCCGGATGGATATAAGGTCGCAAGTGTGTCCCCTGACTATGATAGGCGTGAAGAGAACGGATTGATATGGGAGGGTACAGTATCTCGCAGCTTTAACAAAGGAGAACCTGCCCTTATACTCAACCACAAAAGTGCGGGTTCCGGTATATGGATAGTGTTAATGGTTGTCCTAATTGCCGTTTCTTCAATGGTATTATGGAACCGGAGAAAGACATTGGTGTCCAGCACCAAAAGTTACAAGGCTTCAATATTCAATTCTGCGCCACCAGAAATATTAGATGATGAAGAAATGATAAAACAAATACTGGTAAAGGCTGGTGGACAGGAATATCAATCAGAAATTGTTAGTAAAAGCGGCCTTTCAAAATCAAGGATAAGCATTTTGATCAAGAAGATGAATGAGGAAGGAAAGGTCATCAAAATAAAAAAGGGCAAAGGCAATGTCATACGTTTGGTCAATAAATAATCGGGGTATATTATTCATTGGTTCGGTAAATAAGCGACGAGAGGGGGATTCGAACCCCCGAGGTCGGAACGACCACAGGATTAGCAATCCTGCGCCATACCAAGCTTGGCTATCTCGTCAATAATTCCTGGCGGCATCTACATGGTATCGTCAATATTTAAAACTTCTCACTCAATATTTAAGTGACAGGCACGCCTTTGGTCGATGCACCCCCCATCCTCCAATGATCGCAAACAATCCTCCACCCCGCAACCCTATGAGCGATGGTTGTTTGAGATAAGCCTGCTCCCTTCCGGGCCTGGGCCGGTACTCTCAATTAAGACAAGGAAACATGCCTTCAGGAAAGCCTCCATGTCAACGTCATCCCCACAAGACGGAGCTTCTCAGTCATATTCGCGGGTTGAAGAGATAATTGGTAACATCTTCCATCGGCTTCGCCCCCCGCATGTCGGCGGTTTCGGGTTACAGGTAACGCCTAACTACCCGGGCTAGCCTGCCAGCTTTCATTATAGCATCTGGATACAATAAACTTATCCATATAGCAGACAAATAACACTTGGTGATAATATGGAAGAATTAATTGGTTTTGTTTCAGGCAATGATAAACGCGAAAAGATCCTGGGTATACTTGGCCATCACGGACCCCTTGACCAAATATTGTTAGCCAAACGTGGTCGGATGATTCCACAGTCTGCCGCAAAGATATTGGATGAACTCAAGGACAAAGGCCTGGTGGAAGAGAATGATGGAACATTTTCACTTACCGAGAAGGGAACTGAAGTCGAAAACAAGATGAAAACCCTACGCTAACCCATTTTTATTAATATTAATATTAATATAAGTCCACGTATGGAGCCCGCAGGGCTTCATACATATTCGGTCCGCTACTGGCTATCGTTAGAAAATATTGAGTCCACGTATGGAGCCCGAAGGACTACATACATGTTCGGT
>JAKRWB010000035.1 GCA_022353185.1 ANME-2 cluster archaeon
TTTTCAATGTAGTCAATCACATCAAAGGTTTTAAAATCGAAATATTGCTTTGAGTTTGCTATGTCGTCGCAATTGTCTCCATCACACAGTTTATTATCATTGAAATAAAGATAATCATTTTCCCCAGGTGAACCCGTAAGATAAACAGTTGTAAGTCTGGCCACAGCAAACTTATCCATATTTACTGCACCGTTAAACTCTGCCACTGCTTCATCATTGGTCCCATATATACCGGACCATCCCGGGCCGTGCAGGTTTACATTCCCTTCATTGATCCAATATTGTACCCTTGGTATATCCTTTCCATCCTTTCCATCCTTTTCTTCAATTACTGCCACAAGTACAACCCCATATACCCTGCCGTCAATAGTGCCACTGGTCGTTACTACGGCATCGACCGGGCCTGTGGCTTGATTCTCTTTTACATTATAGACTATCCAATAGACGCCATGACCTGAACAGTAGACGTTGGGATTGGTATCAGCTTCCCCTTCAAGTTCCATGGTCTCCAATTCCTTGTTGTTGAAAGTTACGGCTACACTGCCAGTCTTTACCTCACTACCGCCCCATACACCCACGTACAGTTGTGCCCATTTTACCGTACCCTCAGGGATATTAAAGGACTGGGTTTAGGGAGATGGGCCAATTCCATGACCGCCGTCTACATATACGGCACCTTTGACAGTGCCTTGTTTTACTCTATCAAGCTGATCAGTAAACGGAACACCGTCGAAATTATAGTCTGCCGATGCTGGAGGAACTGTGAATGACAGCATAACTAGTATCAGGGTGATGGGGAGACAGATGCGCGGTTCTATGCTCAGGTTATAGAAAATACATGTTTTTCCAGTTTCTGTTTTTACGCTAATAGAAACCATCACCTCCAATGACTACTTATCTTTATTTCCAAATCTGGCTAGATTAAGCTCACTTAATAATCAAAAAAAAAAGAAAGAAGGTCCATCAGACCTTCTCTGCCCAGAGTATTAGGGTTCCCTCCTGTGTCCCGACTCCTGTGTAGCTACCAGGTACCGCAAGCACTACACCTGCATTGGCCGATGTTGTCTTTTCGACAATGGCCGAGTAACTGCTCCAAATACCAGAGTTAAGCTGCAGCCCGCTGACATAGAGATTATCAGCCGTACCAGCAACTTCAGCCGTTACCGTCAGATTGCACGAACCGGTGTTGCTGATGTCAAGGTTATGCTCACTGCTGGTCTGACCTGGCGCCAGTGTCCCGAAGTTGAGCATTGCGGGTGTTACCTCGATAGAAATCACAGGTTTGATGCTCGCACCAAGAGTCACACCGGATGATGCTGATGGAGGTGTGGAATACCGCTGCAGCACAAGGAAGGCTCCACTGGGCATCAGGAAGTCTTCATTGTCCCTCAACTGTGCCAGATTGTCGGTTGAGGTTATGTGCGCCGTAACATCCCGCTCTTCCACGGCTATGTTGGTGGTGTTCCATATGCCGGATTCGGTGTATGTGTTGAACAGCAGGGTATTAAGACCCTTATCACCTGATGGTATAACCGTGATCAATCTTGCAGATTCCACATCAGCAAGAGTAACCGTACCATCAAAAGGCGCATCTGTGGTTGCCTGCTCAGGCGTTACGCCGGATTTGGCAGATATAATATCTGCACCTTCATCGATCCAGTATTCAACTTCGTTGCCATTGTCCTCGTAGACGACGAGCAGTCCCATGGCATAGATGCTAAATGTGTCACCTGTATTTTTGATGGTTGCGGTGTACACACCATTGCCCGCGAGATCGACATTGTAGGCGTATGTGCCGTAGGGTTTGTTATACGAGCCGTACCCTTTCCTGTCTATGTAGGACTCATCCTGTCTCTGCAAAGTCCCGTTAAAGGTTACGTTCATGCTCGCACCTGGTTCCTCATCGCTGTAGGTCCAATAGCTGTAAAGCCTTGAAGTCTTTACCGCAGCTCCTCCAGGTATGTCCAGAATGTTGAACTCGACTGTGTAGGTCTCACCTGAGAGTAGACTACCGCGGTAGGTGCTGTTTCCAATGGTATAGAACAGGTCGCCCCTGACCACATCATTCGTATAGGTTGTGAGCGAGCCGCCCATGTAGCCAGAGGTATAGGCAGTTACCTCCTGGGATATGTTGTTGTTGGTCTCATCG
>JAKRWB010000482.1 GCA_022353185.1 ANME-2 cluster archaeon
GACCTGATGATGCGGCTGATGGTCTTTCGATTGCTTTATGTCATATACATATAATGAGATAATGATATGATTTCACATTTATATGGCGAAATTGCGCAATGTGGTGAAGGTTTTGTTATCATTGATGTTGGAGGTATCGGATACCATGTTAATGTTTCACGACCTGCATTACAGGAACTTACAAAAAAAGGGACATCAAATGTAAAACTTTTCACGTATCTTAATGTCAGGGAGGATGCGCTCAACCTCTATGGATTCATGAATACAACCGAACTTGAGATGTTCAAATTAATTATTAATGTTGCAGGAGTCGGACCCCAGATAGCGATGAAAATCCTTTCCGAAATAAAAATAGAAGATTTCGCATGTGCTATAATCAATGAGGATGAAAAAGTCCTCACTAATATTTCAGGAATTGGCAAGAAAAATGCTCAGAGATTAATTCTGGAATTGAAGGATAAGATGAAAAAGAAAATGGGGGGATATATTCCCACCAGCAGTAACATCAATTACGATGCAGTAAGTGCTCTTGTATCCTTGGGTTTTCAACAAAGAGAATCCAGGGAAGCTGTAGAGGCTGTCTCTGCTGAAGTTAAGGATACCTCAATCGAAGCATTGATCAAGGCAGCACTTTTAAGATTAAAAGAAGTTGAAGGGTAAACATGGAAGAAAGAATCATATCTCCTTTAGAGCAGGATTATGAAAAGGAAGATACAACCATCCGTCCCTTACGACTTGATCAGTTCATAGGTCAAAATGTCATCAAGGAATCCATACAAATTGCTATTGAAGCCTCAAAAAAACGGGGTGAACCACTGGACCACATCTTATTTTCAGGACCACCTGGTCTTGGAAAAACCACTCTGGCAAATATTATCGCACATGAGATGGGAGTTAGTATAAAAAGTACTTCAGGACCAATCCTGGAAAAGGCTGGGGATCTTGCCGCAATACTTACCTCACTTAAAAAAGGAGATGTGTTCTTTATTGATGAGATCCATCGTATGAATTCAATTATTGAAGAGATCCTGTACCCTGCCATGGAAGATCTGGAAATAGATGTCATGATAGGGGAGGGGGCAAGTGCCAGGTCAATAAAGCTCAACCTGGAACATTTTACCCTTATTGGTGCAACCACAAAGATAGGACTCCTGAGTTCACCGCTCAGGGATAGATTTGGTATTACTTTCAGGCTGAATCATTACACTATAGATGAACTTGTGGAAGTGGTGCATCGAAGTGCTTCAATCCTGCGTATTCCCATAACCCAAGATGGGACTATTGAAATTGCTAAACGCGGCCGTGGAACGCCAAGAATTGTTAACAGGTTACTGAGGCGTGCAAGGGATTTTGCACTTGTCAGGGCCGATGGAACGATAACTCAGAAGGTTGCTGATGATGCACTGACTATGCTGGGTATAGACAAACTTGGCCTGGATGAACTTGACAGGCGCATACTTAGTATAATAACAGATGACTTCGAAGGTGGACCCGTGGGCCTGAAGACCATTGCCATTTCAGTGGGGGAAGAGGTCAGGACCATTGAAGATGTATATGAACCGTATCTAATCCAGATCGGTTTTATTCAACGTACTCCGCAGGGCAGGAAGACGACACAGGCAGGAAAAGAGCATTTGAGGGTTCGATAGTTCGGCAAGTATAGTCAGTTAGAACATAGCATGTTCGAATATAGTTACACCCAACCCCGGCGCTTCTTATTTTTTTGATGGTGATATGCATATATTAATATTCAAGAAGCAGCCATATAATCTTAGAGATTCGGAGTGATGCGAAATGGATAGTAACACAGCAGTGCGAAATCTCGGCATAGGCCTGACAGTTATAGGTATCATTGTGTTGGTGGGATACGCTTTCTATAATATTTTAACCATAGAGAGTAATATGGTACTGAAACTATCTCTTGCAGCCATTATATTGGGCATATTACTGGCATTATTGTCGTTGATAAAGGAAAAAATGGGGACAAATGATGCAGAAGTCCAAAGGAAATACTGAGGCATGAACATGATTATCGTGAATACAGACACCATAGCAGGAAAAGAAATCATCCAGACCCTTGGCATGGCCCGGGGTAGTACCATTCAGGCCAAACATATCGGCAAGGACATCATGGCAGGTCTGCGCACACCATAGTAGGTGGCGAATTGACAGAATATTCAAAGATGCTCGAAGAGGCCAGGGAGAAAGCCATTAACCGCATGGTGGATGATGCTGAAAAGATGGGGGCTGACGCCGTGATAAATATCAGGTTCATGACCTCAATGGTAATGGCAGGGGCAGCTGAGATACTGGCATACGGCACCGCTGTCAAAATTACGGACAAAAAATAATCAAGTGCTGCATTTAATAATCAGATATCCGTGTGGCATGGTACCTTGACCTCAATCCTGTCAGGTTTACCTTTTCCTTCATAATACCAAAAATAACTTCACCACTTTTTGAAATAATATTCACATCAGCACCGTTCATCTCATAAGCCTTATCACTGGCAGGTATATCGAACCTGGTAATATCCTCCCTGTATTCCTTGAGCCGTTCATCATTGGATTCTCTTACATAGGGACTGGCTTTGGGAGTTATCTCCAACAGGTTCAATTCATACCTGAAACATGGACGGTTGAACAGACTGCTCAATATATGAACAGCTACGGGAAACCTGAATTCAGAATCCACTTCTCTCAGGCGGTCCTCCAGCATCAGGTAAATATCCTTCTCCTGCCGCCTGTGATTGTAAGTATACACCTTTGAAGGCGGGATTTCCAGTTCTTCAAGGAAGCCTACGTCGTACAGTGCTCTCAGGTATCCTGTGATGATAAGCCTGTGCTGGTCATACCCACTGGTCTTAAGTTCACGGGAGATGCCGCTAATGGATAGCTGACGGTCCTTGAGCATGTTCAATACTGTGGTGAAAAATTTCTCTGACATAACGAAACAATTTCTTATTGGTAATGAACCTGATAAATACTTTGGTAAATGATAGTGGCTTAAAAAATCATTTCTTTCTCCCCAACCTTACCGCAGCAAGATACACCTCATCAATCATCCTGAATCCCACCTTCACAAGTTCTTCCAACTGGTCCTGATACTCCTCACTTGTGAGGAGCCCTTTCTTTCGTGCCGCAAGCAGCACAAAAATTGTCCCATTTGGCTTTAATCCAAATGCCTTTGCTGCTATCCTTGCATGAGTCTGGTCAAGCAGTACAGGTACATTAACGGATAATGCAAGAGAGATAGCTTGTGCTTCCCCGGCATCTATACCAAATTCTTCCAGTTCACCGCAAGATTCAATTTCCTTAACCTCAATCCATCCATCTTCAACCGCTTTTTCTACAACCAGAGCATCTGGGTGTTGTAGTTCTTTTCCTTTTAAAACAACCTCGCTAAACACCTCTTTTGGTATTAAGATTTTCTTGAATAACACTTTTAAAAGATTGAGCTTACCTATCTTTGCAAGGTAAATCAGGATAGTAGAGTTGCTGACGATCATAGGCTATCTGCGGCTTGAAAATCTTCATTAAGGTCATCAAGACCATATTGGAATGGTATACCTTTTTTAGCTGCTATGGCTATCATTTCCCTAAGAGGTATACCAACATCTTTGGCAGCCTTGCCTAGTGTTATCTTCCCATCCCTGTACTGTGAAAGTGCATGGTCTATCATCCATTCCTCTACCGCTTTACCTAAAAGTCTGCGGACTACGGTTGATTTGTCAAGGTGTTCTATCCGGGAGATGCCTTCGATCTGTTCTTCTAATTCATTCGGTACTCGGGTGGTTATTATAGCACTCATGATAATCTGTATACAAAAGTTAGTAATTGAAAACATATATAATTATGCCCGTCAGACTTCAGTAACTAACACTTTGGAGTGAACCCCAAAAAGTGGACAGGTAGTTAAGAAACATTCTTAACAAACATCTACAGAAAGGGTGAAAATATGAAAACACGAAATCATTTCACGAACATTACTAAAATTATATTCCGTGACGATGGGCACCCATGCAGGAGTGAAGGCGAGAATGGGCGG